>JBOHED010000458.1:0-10338 GCA_050700915.1 Actinopolymorphaceae bacterium
GATGACGTCTGCGCGCTCGGGATGCTGCTCGGCTGGCCGGGCGTGGAGATCGTCGGTATCACCACCACGATCGATCCCGGCGGACGTCGGGCCGGATATGTGGCGCACTGCCTCGAGCTCGCCGGACGCGGTGACATTCCGCTCGCCGCGGGAGCTGAACTGTCCCTGACGACGTTGCGGAACGCCGACCCGATCGTCGACGACGAGAGGTACTGGCCACGCACCGCCACACCCCGAACGGGTCGACCAGGTGAGGCGCTCGACCTCCTCCACCAGAGCGTCCAGCAGGGGGCGACGATCATCGGGATCGGGCCCTACACGAACCTCGCGATGGTGGAGGCGAGTCGGCCGGGCAGCCTGGGCCAGGTGCCCGTGGTGGTCATGGGTGGCTTCGTCCGTCCGCCCGACGCCGGCCTGCCCTCGTGGGGACCTGGGATGGACTGGAACGTCCAGTGGGACACCCGTGCCGCCGAGATCGTCGCGCAGACAGCGCAGCTCACTCTTGCGACGTTGCCGGCGACGATGAAGGCGCATCTCCGGGCGGCGGACCTGCCCCGGCTCCGGGCGGCCGGTGCGTACGGCGACCTCCTGGCACGTCAGAGCGAGGTCTACGGACCCGACAACGGGATGACAGAACTCGGTCGAGCCCATCCCGGCCTACCGGACGACCTGCTGAACTTCCACTTCGATCCCGTCGCCTGTGCGGCGGCGGTCGGCTGGGACGGCGCCGACGTGGTGGAGCAGCACCTGCAACCCGTCCTTGACAAGGACGGGTTGTTGCGCTTCCAGCCCGCCGAGAACGGACGAGCCATCCGCGTGCTGGTCGACATCGACAGCGCGGCGTTCACCGAGACGTGGCTTTCGGCCATCGAGTCCATCGGTGGTCCGCCGACCTGAGGACGGACGACGCGACGCATCCGCTGTAAGCCCTGACGTTGGTTGGCCCCGGCCGGGTTCACGCTTGCGCTGTTTCTGCCCGTACCGGTTCGCACAGCCGGTGGCGCAGCGACTCGACCTGCCCAGCCGTCATTCCGCCGCTTCGGAGGTAGCCTTCGGCGCCACCGTGTTGACGATCGAGCTGCCGCAGGAGTTCGAGCATCGTCCCAGGTGCGGCGGTGAAGGCCTCGGCGAGTTGGGCGCGTTCGGTCAGATCCTCGATGCGTGCGACCTGGGCGGCGAAGTCGCTGCGCATCTCCTCACTCAGGATCGCGTAGTCGGCGGCCACCGTCTCCGGCGTCACGTCCGCAAGACTCAACGCCAAGGCGATCACGGTGCCGGCCCGGTCCTTTCCCGCGTGACAGTGGACGGCGACCGCGCCGGGTGGGGCATCGGCGATCGCGGCGACGGCACGCGCGAAGAGGTCAGGGTTGCGTTCGAGCATGGCCACGTAGCCCTGCGCGAGGCTTCCGTCCGGATCCCACGGATCGCCCTCCCGCTCGATCGGGAGGTTGCGGTAGAAGGGCTCCGTCGCGAACGGCGATGGGTCGTGCGCACACTCGGCGCCGCTGCGGACGTCGATGATCCTGCTGATACCGGCGGCCCGAACCGCCGCGATCCCCGCCTCGCTGAGCTTGGTGTGATTGTCCGAACGCATGAGGGCTCGGTCCTGTATCCGTCCACCGTCACGGGTCGGCAGACCGCCGAGATCCCTTGCGTTGCGGCAGTCCGGCCAGTCCAGATGGCTCCGCTTCATCGCCGTGACTCTCCTCTGGTGATCATGTTCGTGATCTGATCGGCTGCTAACGTCGCCGCCATGAGTGACTACGTGGGCGAGTTGCGCAAGGTGGTCGGCCACCGACCGCTGCTCCTGGCGGCCGCGGGCGTGATCGTGCGGGACACGGCGGGTGCCATCCTCCTCCAACGGCGGACAGACGACGGGCGGTGGGGGATTCCCGGCGGCGCACTGGAGATCGGCGAAAGCCTCGAGGAAACGGCACGACGCGAGTTGACCGAAGAGACCGGCCTCACCGCCGGCGACCTCGAGTTGCTCGACGTCTATTCCGGCGCCGAATTCTTCCTCACCTACGCCAACGGTGACCAAGCCTACGTCGTTGGAGCCACCTTCCTGGCACACAGCGTCTCGGGCGAATCCACCCCGGACGGGCGCGAGGGAACGGAGTTGCGCTACTTCTCGATGGCGGCACTGCCGGTGACGCTGAACGACTACAACCGCCGGCTGCTCGAACGCTGCCGCGACAGACTCGTCGACGGCTCGCTGTCGGTGTGAGCCGAGGCGCGGTGCAGTCGCTGCATGCGTCGTACAGCCGGATGGAACGCCTACGCCCACAGGAGCATGGCTTGGAAACCACGATCTCCTCCACCCACGAGATCACCGTGCGTTCAGCTGTCGTGATCAAACGGTTCCGATCCTGGGATCGCGGCGAGCAGCTGCGGGAGTGGACCGGTCTGACATTGCTCGCCGCCCACACTCCCGACCTCGCCCCCGTCCCCGTCGCTGCCGATCTGGCCAGCGATCCTCCCACCGTGACGATGTCGCGCCTTGCCGCCGAACCATTGGGCCGCTCGCCCCTCACCCGCCTCCAGACCGAGGCGGTGGCTGCCGCGGTGACCAGGCTGCATCGGGCGATTCCGGCGTACGAACTGGACCGACTCCCGCCGAGGATCGGGGAACCCGCCGCCCTTGCCAGCCAGGTTCGGGCACGGACCGACCAACAGACGCCGACCGCCGACCCGCTGGTCGTCCGAGCGTTCGCCGCGGGATCGGCCTGGATCCGCCTCCTGCCGCAGCATGTCCTGGCCGACGACGTGCCGCCGGTCTTCGGTCACGCGGACGGCCATCTGGCCAACTATCTCTGGGACGGTACGCGGATCAGGATGGTCGACTTCGAGGACTCCGGCAGGAGTGACCTTGCCTTCGAAGTCGCCGAATTGGTGGAGCATCTCTCCGCATGGATCGAAGGTGCTGTCGACGTCCCGCTGCTGATCGCGATGTTTGACCTCACGCTCGCCGAACGAACAAGGCTGCGTGAACTTCGGCGCCTGTGTGCGTTTCTCTGGCTCCTCATGCTCCTGCCGGACGGTCCTGCCCATGAGCGCAACCCAGCGGGCACGGCGCGGCGTCAGGCCGAACGCCTCCTGGCCCTCCTCGGCTGAGATCTCGGCTGACGGCGGGGCTGCCGGTCGGCCCGGGCGCGTACGAATGGTGTCGTAGCGGCGCCCGAGCCGGCCGGCCAGCCGGCCAGAGAACGTCAGCCGATGACCGAGCGTCCTCGATAGGTCCCGCAGTGACGACACGCACGGTGCGGGAGGGTGGGTTGGCGGCATGCCGCATTGCTACAGACGGCCAACGTGGGCGCCTTCACCTTCCAGTGCGCCCGGCGGGACCGGGTTCTGGATCGAGACTTCTTCTCTTTGGTACCTGCATGGGTGGCTCCCGAGTGGAGCACCGCGAACCACGACGGCGCAGCGGTCCGCTACGTCACGTCACGCGGAACGCGATGATGGCTGGTGAGCTTCGACTGCCCACTCCCGCCACGGCAACCGCCGCCACTCGGCTATGTACACATCGGTACGCACACCGAACACCTTACAAGACAAGCGTTCCCGACCCGCCCTACGCCTGGATGAAATACTGCTCGGGATGGGTCTGTCCCGGCGTCTGAATGGTGTAGGTGTCGATCATTTCCGCGGGCACATTGTGGAAGTCGTTCTTGACGATGCCGTAGCCCGGTGCTTCGAGTCCGACGCCGATGACCTGGAACTCCTCCTTGGCGATGGCGAGGATTTCCTTGATCAGTGAAAGCTGTTCGTCCTGATCGGTCGTCGCGAGGATCTGGTCGTAGAGTTCCATCTGTTGCCTGTTCGGTGCCGGCGGCTCCTCGCCGGACTCACCGCCGGTCGCGTACCACTCGGCCCACGTGATGGCATAGCGCGATCCCGTGTTCTGTGGGAAGAAGTAGAACGGTTCGAGAATCGTGGCGCGGGCATTGAATGCTCCCTGGTCGCCCTGCCAGATCACGGCGTCGTGGTCGTTGGCCTCCACCCGTTCGGTCCACAGTGCGCGGCTGCGCGACTGGGCGGTGACCGTGATGCCGACCGTCTTCCAGTACGTCGCGAGCAGTTGTGCCGTGTCTGCCCACTCGGGTCGGAGCTCACCGCTGAATTCCAGTGAGAACGTGATCGGCTTGCCGTTCGGACCGAGTCGCCGGCCGTTGGCGTCGCGGTCGGCCAAGCCTGCCTCGTCCAGGTGCTGCTCGGCGAGATCGATGTCGTATTCGGTGTACTGCTTGGCCATTTCCTCGTCGTACAGTTCCGACTCCGGCCGCGGCGCGGTCTGCCACGGCTCTCCCTGCTTCTGGAACGCAGTGTCGATGATCTCCTGCCGGTTGATCGCGTGGGAGATTCCGATTCGGAATTCCTTGTTCTGGAAGATCTTCCGCAGCATCGGATTCTTGTGCGTCAGGTTGAGCTGGATCAGCGTGTGGTTCATCGACCCCGAACGCAGGTCGAAGAAGTCGAACGCACCCCTGGTACGACCACGAGCCAGCACGGGCTTGTTGGTCAGGGTGTTGAAATGCCGGCAGTGCATGTCGAAGTCGCCGGCGACCGCCTTGGTGACCATGACCTGCACGTCGCTGATGACCTCGAACACGACCCGGTCGATGTACGGGAGCTGCCGTCCGTCCGTATCCACCTTCCAGTAGTACGGATTGCGGTCGGCGACCGCACGGGTCCCACCATCGGCCGGGCTGCTGAACTCCCAGGCGGACAGCACCGGCAGGTCGACGTTGAGCAGCGGGTCGACCTTTGCGACGTACAACGCCATCCAGTCCTCGAGACCCTCTTCCTCAGCCATCGCGGTCGCTTCGGGATTGTGCTCGACGTGGAACTGCTGCACATAGTGCTGCGGATGCGCGAGGAGGTAACGTCCCAGGGCGGTGCACTGCCGCTGCAGGAAAAGGCCGTCGGGTTCGTCGAGAGTGATGCGTACGGTGTGGTCGTCGATCTTCTCGGCCGTCGCGGGCCAGGGCGGCACCGGCCACAGGTCGGTGTTGTTGAGGACCTCGTTCTGCGCAAAGACGATGTCGTCGGCCGAGAACGGGTTGCCGTCTGACCACTTGATGCCTTGCCGGAGTACGAATGTGTACTCCGTGCCGTCCGCGTTGGCCTCGAAACTCTCGGCCAGGTTGGGAAGCATCTGCTTCCACTCGGCGTCCCACCGCAGCAGGTAGTCGTAACACAGGATCCGGTTGGCCCACGACGAGTCGGCACTGCCCTGCAACACGGTGTGCCACTCGCCGCCGTACTGGCCGGTGCGGTCCACCGGCTGCACGACGACCGGCTTCGCCGGCAGCCGCTTCTTCACCGCAGGAAGGCTGCCGTCCTTGACCTTCTTGGCCAGGTCTGGTGCCTCCATGCCTCTGGCACCGCGGCTCGCGCCCGAGCGGTCACTGCCCGGATCGGTGGAGAGGAGGTCACACCCCGGTACGCCGACGGCGACCAGTGCCAGCGCACCTCCCGCCCTGAGCAGGTCCTTGCGGGAGATACCGCAGCCTTCCTCATGCCGGGATGCCATCGCGTCTCCAGACGGATTGCCGATGGGACAGCAGCTACCCTGCCCGTGCCCCCTTTTAGGGTCAAGACCGAATGCCTCGCCGCACGGCCGAGAGCGGCCAGGCGCGGGACGCACGGGCACTATGGTCATTCACCTGGCCATCCGTGGAGGGAGTCAGATGGAGCTTGATCGCGCCCGGTTGGCCGAGGTTCTGAGTGCGGACTACACCTACTACGAAGGCCCGACACCGCAGTGCCGGATCGATGCGCGACTCAATCCTGACGCCCGTGAGATCGTCGGCGCACAGCTGCACACGGACATGCGTGTCCTCGACATCGGATGTGGCGACGGTACGACCCTGCTCCGGCTCAGCCCGCGGTTCCGCCATGGGGTCGGCATCGACAACGACCGATCGCATCTCGACCTGGCGATGAAGGCGCAGGACTCCGCCGGTGTGGCCAACGTCGAGTTCCTGCCGCTCGACGTCGACGACGTCCCGGGACACCCGTGGCCGGAGCCCTTCGACTTCGTGTTCTCAGAGCGAGGGCCGGTCGGCTACCACACCCGTGGCGTCCAGGCGGCACTTCGGGTGCTGCGTACCGGCGGACTGATCTTCTCCGAAGTCATCGGAGACCTTCATCATCAGGAGGTCCGGGAGATCTTCGGCGACGCGGCACGCTTCAACCAGAACATCCGGGCGCTCGACCAGGTGAAGGTCGCCATGGAACGCAGTGGGGTCGGGATTCGCGTGGCCGCTGACATCGTGTCGAAGCGCTATTACCCCGATGTGTACGAATGGCTCAAGTTCCAGTGCAGCATCTGGGCATGGACCGGCCACCCGCTGCCGTTGCCCGACGATCCCCGCTTCGACCTTTTCACTCGCCGCCGCAGTGAGGCGGCCGGTGGGATCGAGGTGACCCATCACGTGGTCTGGGTCGGCGGCGTCAAGCTCGAGGACCCTCCGCGCTACGCCGAACACCAGCACTTTGAGTAGCGCAGTCACTGAGAGCACCGGTTTCGGGCTGAGGACCCGCCGCGCGTTGATTCAATGCGGAGAAGTGGCATACCGAACGGCGTCGTCGTGTGCCACTACTCCGCATTCGCGCAGCGGCCATTCGCGCAGGGGACGGTGGAGAGTCGGTGCCTCATGAGCTGGGTGACAGCTCCGCCGAAGCAGTGCCGGAGTCCGAGGCAGTGGCAGTGGAGGTGGCGGTGGAGGTGGCGGTGGCGGTGGAGGTGGCGGTGGCGGTGGCGGTGGATGACGTTGTGAACCGGCGCAATGCGGGGTTGACGGCCGCCACCACCACGATCCCCAGCAGGCAGAGGACTCCGCCGGACACCGCCGCGAAACCGGCGCTGGTCGCGCCGGCCACCAGGCCGCCCCGGAAGTTGCCGAGGTCAGGGCCGGATACGCCCACGATGTTCTCGACCGCGCTGACCCGGCCGCGATAGGAGTCCGGCGTCGCCAACTGGACCAGGGTTCCGCGGGAGATGACCGACAGCGTGTCGGCCGCTCCGGCGACCGCGAGGCAGCCGATCGCCAGCCACAGGTACTGGGCGAGACCGAAACCCGCCAGCCCGACGCCCCATACACCGGCGGACACGAGCATGACGGCACCCGGCCGCCGAATCCGACCGAGCCAGCCGGACATCGCGCCTGCCGTGAGTCCGCCGACGGCGATCGCGGAGAGGAAGAGGCCGAGTGTTTCGGGTCGGCCGCCGAAGCGCTCGTCGTTGATCGCCGGGAAGAGCGCGATCGGCATCGCCAACACCGTCGCCAGCACGTCGGTCACGAAGGCCCCAGTCAGCGCGGGCCGGTGGGCGATGAACCGCCAGCCGACCCAGATCGCCGCGATGCCCGGGCGGTTCACCTCTCCGTCCGGACGCATCGACGGCAGGCCGAGCACTCCGTACATCGCGGCCAGGAACATCGCGGCGTCGAGCAGGTAGCAGGCGTCCACACCCCACGCCGCCACGACGACTCCGGCGACCGCTGGTCCGACGAGCATGGCGAGCTGGAAGCTGAGGTGGTTCAGTGCGATGCCGGCCGCCACCAACTCGGTGGGCAGGAGGCGCGGAACGAACGTACGCCGCGCCGGTGAACCCAGCCCCGAGCACGTCGACTGAAGGGCGACGATTCCCAGCAGGATGGCGAGGGACCCCAGGTTCGCGACCGCCTGAGCGACGAGGAGGAGAGCCAGGAACCATTGCCCGATCGTGGTGAGCAACACCAGCCGGCGACGTTCGACGGCATCCGCCAACGAACCACCGACCAGGCCGAACACCACCATCGGCACCGCCCGCGCGAGACCCAGGGCGCCCACCGCCGCCGGGCTGTCGGTCAGCTCCCACACCTGGTAGAGCGCCGCGACCAGCGTCAGCTGGCCACCCATGGCCGACAGGCTGCTGCCGATCCAGAGGCGCCTGAACGCGGGACTCGTCCGCAGTGGTCGTACGTCGACCAGCCCATGGACGATGCTCACCCGCTCGTCCCCTCGCCGTCGTCTTCGTCGTCGTCTTCGGACAGGTGCCGCGCGATCCGGTCGCGGAACGACCGCCGCTCCAGCGCCGCCTCGAGATCCCGGACCACCTGGCTGAGTGCGTACGGGATCTCGCCCTCCAGTTCGGCCACCGCCCGCTCGGTGGCCCGCCACTCCGCCTCGAGGAACGGCAGGACCTTCCGGGCGCGCGCGGTCAGGACAACCTCGCGGGTGCGTGCGTCGGCGCCGGGCTTCGTACGCACCAGACCCTCGCGGCGAAGGGTGCTCACCGTCTGACTCATCGCCGAGTGGGTGACGAGCAGTTCGGTCGCGAGCTCCCGGATCGTCATGGGCCCGCGTCGACCGAGCCGGATCAGCGGCATGGTGAAACGGGGACGGATTCCCGACACACCCCGCTCGGCGTACAGCGTGGCGATGCCGTCGTCCATCGCGGAGAGCAGGACGCGGAGCGGCCGCCAGCGACTTTCCTCGGTGGGGTCGGTGCCCTGTCCGCCAGGATTGGCGCTCTGACCTCCGGCGCGGGGACTCTGTCCACCGGGGCGGGGGTCCCGATTGGAGGGGCGTTTTCGAGCTGGCACGGAAGCTATCGTAACAGCACTTACGTAAGCGCTGTTACAATAGCTCTCCGAGCCGTTTGCGCGAGCCGTGCCGACCTCGGCCTCACCGAAGTGAGATCGCGAGCTCCTCGAGCAGGTCGTAGCCGGCCTGCATGCCGGCTTCCATGCCGGAGTTGACGATGGCGTCGCGGAGTTCCTTGCTGGTGGTCTGCACAAGGAGCGTGAGAGTCGTACGCCCGTCGACCTCGGCGAACGTGACGATGTTCAGCGGCTCGTCCGCGGCGGGGAGCGGATCCGCGCCGGGCATTTCGTAGACCTCCGTCGTGACGATGCGTTCGTTCGGCACGATCTCACGGAAGTCGCCATGGAAGGCGACCTCCTCAGCCTTGTCGGTGACCAGCACATACCGCCAGCGACCACCGACCCGCAGGTCGATCTCCGCGGTGGTCACTTCGCCGTAGCCGCCGCTCCACCAGCGCTTCACCAGCTCAGGTGTCGTCCAGGCCTTGTAGACAAGGTGTTTGGGCGCATTGAACTCGCGCGTGATCAGGATCTGCTCGTCCGTGGGGAGGGTCACCTTGGCCGTGCCCTTACTCGCCATTGCCGACATCTCGTTCCTCCTGCTTGAGTTCTTCCAGTACGACGTCCAACCGGTCGAACCGCTCCGCCCACGAATCCTCGTAGTTCTTCAGCCAGTCATGGATGGGTTTGAGCGCGTGGCCATTCAGCCGGTAGAGCCGTTGCCGCCCCTCCTCGCGCGTCGTGACCGCACCCACCTCGCGGAGTACCCGCAGGTGTTTGGACACCTGCGGCTGGGCCAGGCCGAGCATGCGTACGAGGTCGTTGACGGGGCGTTCCCCGGCGACGAGGACATCGAGGATCTCCCGCCGCCGAGGTTCGGCCACCGCGTTGAACACGTCGGTTGTCGTCGCTGCGCGGGCCATGGCACGATCATATTCCCATATGGGAATGTGTCAAGCTTTTGCCAGCGCCAAACGGCCCAGCCGTCGAGACCCGGCCGTCATCGAATGCGGAGCAGTGGCAGACCGGACGGCGTTTCGGTTGACCACTACTCCGCATTCGATCCGCAGATCGCACACCGGCGTGCGTACGCCAGGATGGCGGGCATGATTGAGGAGACGAAAACCCGGCTGCCAGCGTTGGCGGCAACTGTCCACGATCCGCACTGTCGTCTGCTGGCCGGTCTCCGCAGGGTGGCCGAACCCCTGCGCGAGGTGTTCGGCGGGCTCGGGATACTCGCGACCACACCGACCGCCGACGGTGTGGTCGCGTTCCTTCGCGACGAACTCGACGCGGCGGTCGTCCAGGACTCACCGGGTGCCGGCAAGGTCGGGAAGCATCGCCGCGAAGCCGTGCGCGCCGCCTCGACCTTCGACCCGTCGGTCATCCTCCATTCCGATCTCGACCATGTCCTGCGCTGGATCGAGACGGACAAGGCCGAGCTCACCGAGACCCTCGCCGACCTGCCAGCGGAGTTCGTCGTGATCGGGCGTACGCCTCGGTCCATGAACGCCTGCCCACAGCGCCTGCAGGACACCGAGGCGATCGTCAACCACATCTACCGGCTCGCCACCGGACGGCCGTGGGATCTGATGTTCGCCGTCCGCGCCATGTCGCCGCGCGCCGCCGCGGTTGTCATCGAGCACGGCTCCGAGGACACCATCGCCAACGACGTCGAATGGCCGGTCCTCGTCGAGCAGGCCGGTCTGTCGGTCGGCTATCGCGAGGCGGACGGGCTTTCCTA
>JBOHED010000459.1:0-4790 GCA_050700915.1 Actinopolymorphaceae bacterium
GACGGTGATCGGGAGAAGATCGCCTCGCGCCTGCGCGACGCGCACGCGGAGGGCAGGCTCTCCCTGGGTGAGTTCCAGGACCGCCTGGACGCGCTCTACGAAGCCCAGACCTACGGCGAGCTCGAACCGCTGATCCGTGACATCCCGGTCATGCGTACGCACAAGACGCCGGCGATCGTCGAGGAACCTCGCGAATCGGCACCGGCGTCGGTAGCGAGGACGCGCACCAAGGGCGACAAGGCGATGGGCGTCCTGTGGACGATCTGGGCGTGCGCCGTCAGCATCAACCTCGTGGTCTGGCTGATGGTCTCGATCACCAACGGGAACGTGGAGTACTTCTGGCCGGCCTGGGTGGCTGGGCCCTGGGGTGCCACGTTGTTGGCCGTCGAGGTGATGCGCCGCCAGTTCAGGGATTGAGGCGGCCATGGCGGGATCACCGGCCGGTGAACCCCTCCTATTGCCCGATTTCGCATCCTGACTCCCGGTGACGTAGACTGCGACGTCGGTCTTTGCTCTGCCCTGCGGCACGTCTGTGCCTGACTTGGGGCCGTGGGCAGGGCTTCGGAAACGGGACGTCAGCCAAGCAGACGCCCGCCCAAATGATCGAGAAGCCAGGCGAAGTGCGGAGGACATGCCGAAAAAGGAAGGTGTCATCGAGATCGAGGGCACGGTCGTGGAGGCGCTACCCAACGCGATGTTTCGCGTGGAGCTCCAAAACGGACACAAAGTCCTCGCGCACATCAGTGGCAAGATGCGACAGAACTACATCCGGATCCTTCCTGAAGACCGCGTGGTTGTGGAGCTGTCGCCGTACGACCTGAGCCGAGGGCGGATCGTCTACCGCTACCGCTAGAACACCGAGCCTAGAGAGCACTGATGAAGGTCCAGCCCAGCGTCAAGAAGATCTGTGACAAGTGCAAAGTGATCCGGCGGCACGGCCGGGTCATGGTGATCTGCGAGAACCCGCGCCACAAGCAGCGCCAGGGCTGAGCGACGCGACCGGCCCAGGACCGCGGCGACCGGCACACCAGCGCAGGTCGGCACTCCACAACTGAATCCGCTGAGACAACTGAATCCGCCGTAAGAGATGGCGCGACCGCTCGCCACCACACGTCGTGGTGGTGTTGCCCCCGGCACGGAGGCCGGGGCCCTGCCGGATCGAAGGAACTCGCATGTGAGGGCCCGATGATCCAGGGCAGGCAGGGACGCGGCGCGCATGAGACCTCCGCCAACCGAAAGGACACCTGCCCAGATGGCACGCCTCGTCGGCGTCGACCTCCCGCGCGACAAGCGCATCGAGGTAGCGCTCACCTACATCTTCGGCATCGGGCGCACCCGCGCCCTGGCGACGTTGGACGGTACCGGGGTCAACCCGGACCTCCGCGTTCACCAGCTCGGTGACGAAGAGATCGTCAAGCTCCGCGACTGGATCGACTCCAACTACCGGGTCGAGGGTGACCTCCGGCGTGAGGTCGCGGCCGACATCCGGCGCAAGATCGAGATCGGTTGCTACGAGGGCCTCCGGCACCGCCGCGGTCTTCCTGTGCACGGTCAACGCACCAGGACCAACGCACGCACCCGCAAGGGCAAGAAGAAGACCGTCGCCGGCAAGAAGAAGCCAGGCCGCAAGTAGACCTCGATCCCATAGGAGTACGTAGTCCAGATGCCTCCCAAGAGCAGAGCCGGCGCCGCCAAGAAGGTGCGCCGCAAGGAAAAGAAGAACATCGCCTTCGGGCACGCACACGTGAAGAGCACGTTCAACAACACCATCGTGACCATCACCGACCCGTCGGGCGCGGTGATCGCGTGGGCCAGTGCCGGCACGGTCGGCTTCAAGGGTTCACGGAAGTCCACGCCGTTCGCCGCGCAGATGTGCGCCGAGGCGGCCGCTCGCCGGGCGATGGAGCACGGCATGAAGAAGGTCGACGTCTACGTCCGCGGACCTGGTTCGGGCCGTGAGACCGCGATCCGTTCCCTCACGGCCACCGGCCTCGAGGTGGGCACGATCCAGGACGTCACCCCCGTGCCCCACAACGGCTGCCGCCCACCTAAGCGGCGCCGGGTCTGAGCCCCCGAGCGGTTAAGGAGAAGGACGAGCGATGGCCCGTTACACCGGTCCGATGACCAAGAAGTCCCGCCGCCTGGGCACCGACCTGGTAGGCGGCGACAAGGCGTTCGAGCGCCGCCCGTACCCGCCCGGCCAGCACGGTCGTGGCCGGCCGAAGGAGAGCGAGTATCTCCTTCAGCTGCGGGAGAAGCAGAAGGCACGACTTTCGTACGGCATCCTCGAGCGGCAGTTCCACCGCTACTACAAGGAGGCGCACCGCCGGGGTGGCAAGACCGGCGACAACCTCCTGCAGCTGCTGGAGTGCCGGCTCGACAATGTGATCTACCGCGCCGGCATCGCCCGCACCCGGCGGCAGGCGCGCCAGCTCGTGGTGCACGGCCACTTCCAGGTCAACGGCCACAAGGTCGACATCCCGAGCTACCAGGTGAGTGCCCACGACGTCATCGACGTACGTCCGAAGTCGCGGGAGACCACACCGTTTCTGATCGCCCGCGAGACCCATGGCGAGCGTCCCGTCCCCGGCTGGCTCGAAGTCCTGCCGGGATCCCTGCGGGTCCTCGTCCACCAGACGCCCGTACGGGCGCAGATCGACATCCCGCTCCAGGAGCAGCTGATCGTCGAGTACTACTCGAAGGTCTGATTCCGCTGGAAGAGGACCGCCGGTAGGAGAACGGATCTCCTCACGGTCATCATTCGTTGGCGTCATATGGCGGGCGCCGCGGAAAGGAAACAACAATGCTCATCGCACAACGTCCCACTCTCGCCGAAGAGGTCGTCAACGACTACCGGTCCCGGTTCGTGCTCGAGCCGCTCGAGCCCGGCTTCGGTTACACGCTCGGCAACTCCATCCGCCGGACGCTGCTGTCGTCCATCCCTGGCGCGTCGGTCACCAGTGTCAAGATCGACGGAGTCCTTCACGAGTTCTCGACGATCCCGGGCGTCAAGGAGGACGTCACCGAGGTCGTCCTGAACCTCAAGGAACTGGTCGTCTCCAGCGAGCACGACGAGCCTGTGACGATGTACCTCCGCAAGCAGGGCCCGGGCGAGGTGACCGCCGCCGACATCGCGCCGCCGGCCGGTGTCGAGGTGCACAACCCCGGCCTTTCGATCGCGACGCTCAACAGCAAGGGCAAGCTCGAGATGGAACTGGTGGTCGAACGCGGCCGCGGCTACGTCTCGGCGGTGCAGAACAAGCGAGTGGACGCGGAGATCGGCCGGATTCCGGTCGACTCGATCTACTCGCCGGTGCTCAAGGTCACCTACAAGGTCGAGGCGACCCGGGTCGAACAGCGAACCGACTTCGACAAGCTGATCGTCGATGTCGAGACCAAGCCGTCGATGCGGCCCCGGGACGCGGTGGCGAGTGCGGGCAAGACGCTGGTCGAGCTGTTCGGGCTGGCGCGGGAGCTCAACGTCGACGCCGAGGGCATCGAGATCGGCCCGTCGCCGGTCGACGCGCAGCTCGCCGCCGACCTTGCCCTGCCGGTGGAGGACCTCAACCTCACGGTCCGTTCGTACAACTGCTTGAAGCGGGAGGGCATCCACACCGTGGGTGAACTGATCTCCCGCAGCGAGCAGGACCTGCTCGACATCCGCAACTTCGGCGCCAAGTCGATCGACGAGGTGAAGCAGAAGCTGTCCGGCATGGGTCTCGCACTCAAGGACAGCGCACCCGGGTTCGACCCGAGTGCTGCGGTCGACAACTTCGACGAGGAAGAAGAGAGCTTCGCCGAGACCGAGCAGTACTGATCTGGCCGTACGCAAGGTGCCAGTACGCGCATCACGGCTTCGCATGAGGGGACCCCTCATCCCGTAGGTTCGGCTGCGGGGTCCCCCGTCGGGGAACGTCCCCACCACTGACTCCGGTACCTCATACGGCCGGTGCAGGAAGGAGAACCAGCAATGCCCAAGCCCTCCAAGGGCCCCCGCCTCGGCAGCGGCCCGGCGCACGAGCGGCTGATGTTGGCCAACCTCGCGACGTCGCTGTTCCGGCACGCCCGGATCACGACGACGGAGACGAAGGCGCGCCGGCTGCGGCCGTTCGCCGAGAAGCTGATCACCAAGGCGCGGCGCGGCGATCTCCACGCCCGCCGGCAGGTGCACTCGGTCATCCGTGACAAGGAGATCGTGCACAACCTGTTCGCCGAGATCGGCCCGTACTTCGCGGAGCGGCCCGGTGGCTACACCCGGATCACCAAGATCGGTCCCCGCAAGGGTGACAACGCGCCCATGGCCGTGATCGAGCTGGTGACCGAGGCCTACTCGCCGAAGCCCTCGACCTCGAAGAAGGCCGAGCCCGCGGCGGCCGCGCCGGCTCCGGCCGAGGTCGACGACGAGGACGTCTCGAACGACGACTCCTCCGACAGCAGCTCGAGCGACAGCTCCGACCCCGCCGACTCGGCCGACTCGGCCGACTCGGCCGAGGAGCAGGTCGACGAGGCCCAAGCCGACGCGGCCCCCGCTGAGGGGTCCTCCGACGACAACGCCGAGGAGTCCAAGGACGCCTGAGGCATCTCGCACCGCACGACGGCCCGCCACCCGCGAGGGTCGCGGGCCGTCTGCTGTGCCGGGGCCTCAGCCCTGCCAGGCCTGCTCGACCAGCCGGGTCGCCTCGGCCCGGCCGAGCCCGAGCCGGCGTACGGCGGCGACGTAGTCGGCCGCCGCCGAGCGGGCGTCGGTCGACGAGGCCGCTGCCGTGGCCGCGACGAACGTGCCGCGCCCG
>JBOHED010000460.1:0-6427 GCA_050700915.1 Actinopolymorphaceae bacterium
ATCAGCTACTGGCGCAAGAACTACCGCACCGGCATCGAGCACGCCGGCGACGACGCGCTGGAGCGGACGTACGAGTACTACGACCCGATCGACACCCTGCCGGAGGCGGGCCAGGCGTGGTGGCACGAGCACGGCGGCGACCACCTGGCCGCCGCTGAGCGACGAGCGGCCGACTCACGTGCCGCGTCCACACATCAACTCCTCCTCGACGCGCCCTGACATCCACCACGCCCGTGACTCAGGCGTGGCGGAGGAGCTTGGCGATCTCGGGGAACGCCTGGCCATAACCGCGGAGCAGGTCGCGGGCGACGGTCACCGAGTCCACCAGCGGATGGAGAGCGAACGCCTTCAGGGCCGCGTCAGGTGAACCCGTCGTCGCCGCCTCGATGGCGAAACGTTCGACCGCCTTGACCTGGTGGATGAGTCCCCGCTGGTACAGCTCCGGCGGTGCTGCCGGCAGCGGCTGCGCGCCGGCCGCGGAGACCCGGGCTGGCACCTCGATCACCGCCTCGGGGTCGAGACCGGCGAGGGTGGATCCGTTGCGTACGTTCAGGATGATCGTCACCTCCTCGTTCCGCGCGATCGCGGCCATGACGGCGAGGGCGACGCCCTCATAGCCGGACGGAGGCCTCGCCTCGACCTGTTGCGGCGGGGGCGCCTCGCGGGTTCCGCCCCTGGCCTCGGCCATGTAGAGCGCTTCGCGTTCGGCGATCGTCCGCCGCCACAGGTCCAGCGCCCCATCCGGGTCACGCCCGGCCACGGCGTAGAACTCCGCCTGCTGCCGGGCGAGGAACTCACCTCGCGTCGACGGCTGGTCCACGATCGACCGGATCGCTTCCCTGGTGAACGCGTAGTAGTAGAGATACTCGTTCGGGACGGCACCAAGTGTCCGCAGCCAGTCCGGCCCGAAGAGGGCACCCTCCTCGAGCGCCGACAGCGCCCGTTCGTCCCCGAGCAGGTCCGGCAGCCGGTCCCGGCCGGCTCCGTCGCGCAGCCCACGCAGCCAGCCCAGATGGTTGAGCCCCACGTAGTCGGCGTGGACGTCCGACGCGTCGAGGCCCAGAGCGGCAGCGCAGCGGTGCACGAGGTTGCCGGGCGTGTCACAGATCCCGACGACCCGCTCCCCCAGGATCCCCTGCATCGCCTCGGTGATCATGCCGGCGGGGTTGGTGAAGTTGATGACGTACGCCTGCGGCGCCACGGCCCGCACCCGCTCGGCGATGCGTACCGCCTCGGGAATCGTCCGCAGCCCGTAGGCGACACCGCCAGGGCCGGTCGTCTCCTGGCCGAGCACGCCAAGGTCGAGCGCGATGCGTTCGTCCCGGATCCGGCCGGCCAGGCCACCGACGCGGATCGCGGAGAACACGAACGCCGCACCCTCCAGCGCGGCGTCGAGTTCGGTGGTCACCATTACCTGCGGAGGATCCGTGAAGGAGGCGCCGAGCCGGGCGAGCACCGCGCCGATGACGGACAGGCGCTGCGGTGACGGGTCGTACAACGCCACCGTGTCCACCCGCGGCGTGCCGGTGTCCCGCAGCAGCGCCTCGTACACGAGCGGGACGCGGAATCCCCCACCGCCGAGAATGGCCAACTTCACCTGCCAGCATCCCCTTCCGCTCACGTCCGGCTTACGTCCAGTCCGAGCACATCTCACTCGACGCATTCGGCAGAGTCTGGTTTTGTGCTACCGGAACGCGTTGCCATAGTCCCGCGTCCGACCAACTCTCACACGACGAAGGTAGGCCGATGCTTCGACGGTCAGGAATCGCACTCGCCGCCGGCGCGCTCGCCCTCGTGGCGGCGTGTGCACCTGGCGGCACCAGTGACGGGGGCGCGGCGACCTCGAAGCCGACCGGGCAGATCGAGACCGATCCTGGCAAGGCCGGCAAGACCACGTTGACGGTGTGGGACATCAACACCTCGGGTGGCGCGAACGACGCGATGATCGCGCTCAACAAGGAGTTCGAGCAGAAGTTCCCGAACATCACGATCAACCGGGTGTCCCGGACGCTGAACGACACCAAGACGACGCTCAAGCTCGCACTGTCCGGCGACAACCCGCCCGACGTGGTGCAGGCCAACCAGGGCTATCCCGACATGGGTGCGTTCGTCAAGGCGGGCCTGCTCCTCCCCCTCGACTCCCACGCCAAGGTCTACGGCTGGGACGAGAAGTACCCGCGGCAACTGCTCGACCTCAACACGTTCTCCACCGACGGCAGCACCTGGCAGGACGGCAGCCTGTACGGCGTCTCGCAGACCGGCGAGATCGTCGGGATGTACTACAACAAGGAGCTGCTCGACAAGGTGGGCCTCACCGAACCCAGGACGTTCCGAGAGTTCGAGGCCGCGCTGCCGAAGATCAAGGCGGCCGGCGAGCTGCCGATCCAGTTCGGCACGGCCGACAAGTCCCCCGCCATCCACCTCTTCGGCGTGGTCCAGGCGGCGAAGGCGGGCAAGCAGGCAGTCCGCGATCTCGTCACGTCGACCAAGGGCACCTGGAGCGATCCGTCGACGACGGAGGCAGCGCAGACCATCCAGGACTGGGCCGACAAGGGGTACATTCCCGCCGGAGCGAACGGCCTCAGCGGCGACGCCTCGGCCGCCAACTTCACCAAGGGACAGGGCGTCTTCCGGATCGACGGCACCTGGCGGCTGGCCGAGTTCGCCGACGCGATGGGCGACAACGTTGGCTTCATGAACCCGCCACCGGCGGAAGCGGGCCAGCCGAGCGTGACCCAGGGCGGTGAAGGACTCGCCTGGTCGGTGACGTCGAAGACCGAGAACCCCGACGTGGCGGCGGCCTACATCGACTTCATCACCGACGCGCACGCCGACGACGTACTCGCCGAGACGGGCAACCTCCCGGCCGTCGCACCTCCGTCGTACGAACCAGAAGCCGGCACACTCACCGCCGACGTCTTCGCGGAATGGCTGGAGATCAGCGAGAACGACGGCCTGGTGCCATTCCTCGACTACGCCACACCGACGTTCTACGACACGCTGACCGCCAACCTGCAGCAGCTGCTCGGCGGGAAGCTCGACGCGGACGAGTTCACGGCCAATCTCGACGCCGACCACGATGCCTTCAAGCAGGGTCGGTAGCCGCGACAGGTCGGACCGGGTCGCGTACCTCTACCTGCTGCCGGCGTTCGCGGTCTTCGGCGCGTTCCTCGCCTTCCCTCTGGTGCACGGCTTCTGGATCTCGCTGTACGCATGGGACGGCCTGTCGCCCTCGACCTGGGTGGGGTTCGGCAACTACACGGACGCACTCACCGACGGCGCTCTGGGAATGGCCTTCCTGCACTCGGGCGTACTCCTGGTCTTCTACGCGGTCATTCCGATCTGCCTGGCCCTGGTGCTGACCGGGGTGATGACGCACGCGACCAGGCTCCGAGGCCTGTCGTTCTTCCGAGTCGTCATCTTCCTCCCCCAGGTGGTCGCGTCCGTCGTCATCGCGACCACCTGGACGGCGATCTACGCACCGGACGGCGTCCTCAACCGGTTCCTCGCCGCGATCGGGCTGGAGATCCTGGCGCGGCCGTGGCTCGGTGACTTCACCTGGGCGCTCCCGGCCATCGGGCTGATCGGCACCTGGATGGAGATCGGGCTGTGCCTCGTGCTCTTCCTGGCGGGGGTGTCCCAGATCGATCCCGACCTGTACGAAGCGGCCCGGCTGGACGGCGCCGGGGCGGCGAGAGAGTTCTTCGCTGTCACGCTTCCCGGGCTGCGGCCCCAGATCGCGGTGGCCTTGACGCTGACCGTCGTCGCAGGGCTGAAGACCTTCGACCTCGTCTTCGTCGCCACCCGTGGCGGCCCTGGCACCTCCACGACCGTGCCGGGCTTCGAGGTCTACCACCGGGCGTTCGACCTCAACCAGGTCGGATCGGCGTGTGCGGTCGGCATCCTGCTGACCCTCGTCATCTTCGCGGCGACGACGCTGATCCGGCGGCTCGACTCCGGGGAGCGCGCATGATCTCGAAGCGGGAGGCGGCGCTCAACTACCTCGTCCTCGGACTGTTCGCGGCGGTGGCGCTCTTCCCGCTGCTCGGCGTGCTGTCGTCGGCGTTGACCGAACCGTCGCGGTCATCGGCGTCGTTGACGTTCCCCGGTCGCCGCACGTCGAGAACTTCGCCACCGCCTGGAGCCAAGGCCACTTCGGCACGTACCTTCGGTCCAGCGTCATCGTCACCGTGAGCGTCGTCCTTGTGTCCGGGGTGCTCGCGATCCTTGGTGGGTATGCGTTCGCGACCATGCGTTTCCGTGGCCGCTCGGTGCTGTTCTCGCTGCTACTGCTCGGCCTGATGGTGCCCAGCGAGGCGTTGGTCATCCCGCTCTACTACGACCTGCGCGACGTGGGGCTGACCGACACCTACTGGTCGCTGATCCTTCCGCAGGTGGCGCAGTCGCTGGCGTTCTGTACGTTCTGGATGCGGGCGTTCTTCCGCGGCGTCCCGTTGAGCCTGATCGAGGCGGCCCGGCTCGACGGTGCGTCCCGCTGGTCGATCCTGTGGCGGATCCTGGTGCCACTCAGCCGGCCGGCGCTGCTGACGATGGCGATGCTCATCTTCATGTGGACGTGGAACGAGTTCCTCATGCCGCTCGTGATGATCACCACCGAGGACCTGCGTACGGCTCCGCTGGGTCTTGCGTTCTTCCAGGGGCAGCACACCTCGCAGTTCCCGCTGCTTGCCGCGGGAGCGACGATCGTGGCACTCCCCGTCGTGGTCGTCTACCTCTTCCTGCAACGCCACTTCATCGCCGGCATGCTGGCGGGCGCGGTCAAGTGACGGTCGGTCCTGTCAGCTAGCGGGACCGACGGTCGACTCCGCGACGAGGTGCCGCCGGTGGTCGACGATCCGCTCCTCGCCGGTGAGTGTGACCGGGACGACCAACTCGGGCACGGCGCTCGACCGGCTCAGCCGTAGCTCGAGGTCCCCGGGCTCCACGACCCGCCGCAGGTCCCGCCCGGTGAACGCGCTCAGGTCCGCATGGAAGCCGAACTCCACTCGCCGGGACTCGCCCGGTTCGAGCGCCACCCGGGCATAGCCGACCAGGCGGACGACCGGTCGGGTCACCTGTGCGACGGGGTCGTGGAGGTACAGCTGGACGACATCCGTACCAGCGCGGTCACCGGTGTTCTCGACGACCAGCGACACCGACACGCACCCGTCCGTCGGCATGCGTACACGTCGGTCTGCGTCGACACCCGCCCCGCCGGCTCGCAGATCCCCCCATCGGAACGTCGTGTACGAAAGCCCGTGGCCGAAGGGAAAGACCGGCGTCGGATCGAGGTTGCTCACCTTGGTCCGGTGCCCGAGCTTCGGCGCGAGGTAGGTCGTCGGCTGCCCACCCGGGGTCCGTGGAACGCTCACCGGCAGGCGCCCGGACGGGCACACGCGGCCGGACAGGACTCCGGCGACGGCCGCACCGCCTTCCGCACCCGGGAAGAACGCCTGGACGACGGCGGCGGCTCGGTCGGCGAACAGACCGAGTGCGTACGGGCGACCGGACAGTACGACGAGGACCACCGGTGTCGACGTTGCGAGCAGGGCGTCCACCAGGTCCTGCTGAACTCCTGGCAGCCGGAGGTCGTCGGCATCGCAGCCCTCGCCCGAGGTACCGCGCCCGAACAGACCCGCCCGGTCGCCGACGACCACGACGCACACGTCGGCGCGAGTGGACGCCTCCACCGCGGCCGGGATCCCGCTCAGATCCCGGTCGGTCACCGCGCACCCCACCACGTGATCCACCGTGGCCCCGGGCAACTCCTCGCGAAGCGCTGCGAGGACCGACGGGATCTCGACACCCAGCGGCTGCTCTGGGTGCCTGGACCCCACGTGGCTCGGGAACGAGTAGCAGCCGACCATCGCCATCGGGTCGTCGGCGAGCGGCCCGACCAGAGCCAGCCTCGGCGTGGGCGCGAGCGGCAGCGCGCCCGAGTTGGCGAGCAGGACGACGGACTCCTCGGCGAGGGTGCGCGCGACGGCCCGGGAGGTGGCCGGGTCGAGGTCGATCTCCTCCGGTATCGGCTCCGGCGCGGGTTCCCAGTCGGGGTCGAGCATGCCGAGTTCGCACTTCTGCCGCAGGACCCGGCCGGCTGCGCGGTCGACGAGCCGCTCGTCGATCTCCCCCGCCCGCACCGCGTCGACGAGTGGTCTGCCGTAGCACCGGACGGTCGGCAGGTCCACGTCCACTCCCGCCTCCAGCGCAAGCGCGGCGGCTGTCGCCTGGGAGTCCGCGAGGCCGTGCAGGCGCTCCAGGAAGGAGATGCCGAAGTAGTCGGCCACCACCGTCCCGTCGAAGCCCCAGGTCTCCCGCAGCAGGTCCGTGAGCAGGGTCGAGTCGGCGACGGTCGGCACGCCGTCGATCTCGGTGTAGGCATGCATGACCGACAGTGCGCCGCCGTCGCGGACGGCCATCTCGAACG
>JBOHED010000461.1:0-5010 GCA_050700915.1 Actinopolymorphaceae bacterium
GCGGCAACGGCACAGATCATGAGGTACGACGCCACGACACCCACCGGCACCGCAAGTGCCCACCACGGAGCCAGCTGGAACGCACCGAGCACGGCGACGACGGTGGTGAGGCCGATCAGTCCCACCAGGATGCGCCGGCGGCGTACGACCGGCGACGGGCGATGGCCCGCTCGACGCGGCGCTTCGGCCGGTTGTCGCGGCCCGTCGGCGGCCCCCGGGTCGTGAGGGGGCCCAGCCGGAGCGTCTCGACCGGAGTGGCGCCGTTCCAGCACGCGTACCGGCGGCGGCGGACGGTCGACCGCGGGTGCCTCGACCACCTCCTCGTGCCGCCGCAGCCAACCGGGAACGAGGTAGGCGGCCCAGGCAGCAACGATCGCCGCGTAGATCAGCCCAGTACCCACGGGTAGAAAAGTACGCAAAGCACCTGGCATTACCGCGCAGGTCAGCCGGTGTGTCGTGAGATCCGGTGCGCATCTGTCCGGTGCGTCGCCGGAGCGTCGCGGAAGGTCGCGGACGTACGCGAAAGATCGTGCGAAGGATCGTGCGGACAGGCGCCGCTCACACCTGCGGACCCTGCGGCGCCGACGTGCCGCGCTGCCGTTCCTCCGCGGCCCGCAGCCGCCGCCACCGGGTGAGCACCCCCTCCGGGACTTCCTCGGCGTGCAGGGCGTACGCGGCGTGATCGCGCCAGTCACCATCGATGTGGAGGTAGCGCGGCCGAACCCCTTCCCGGCGGAACCCGAGCTTCTCCACGACGCGGAGGCTGGCGGCGTTCTCCGGCCGGATGTTGATCTCGATCCGGTGCAGCCCCACGACGAAGAAGCAGTGGTCACACGCGAGCGCGACGGCGGTCGGCATGATCCCGCGCCCGGCGTACGCCTGGTCGATCCAGTAGCCGATCTGCGCCCAGCGTGCGGACCCCAGCGTGATGCCGCTGACGGTGAGCTGCCCGACCAGCCGGTCCGCGCGGGTGGTGGTGGCATCCGGATCGGATCCGATGTCGGCGTACGTCACAACGAACGGAAGGCACAGCCCCACCCGCGCCTGAGCGCGAAGGGAGCGGGTCATGGCGCGGAAGCTGCGGGGGCGCGGGTCGACGCCGGGAGGCGGGGTCGCCTCCCACGGCTGCAGCCAGGCGAGATTGCGCGAACGCACCTGCCGCCAGGCACCAGCGTCCCGGGTCCGGAGGGGCCGCAGCCCGACTGGTCCCTCGGAAAGTCGTACCGGCCACGGCCGCCTGAGCCGCTGCCGTCCCGAGTGTTTCACTGGCTCCCATTCACCGCGTCATCGTCGCGCTTTCGCTCCTCGCCGCGCCTGCCAGTCTCGCCGCGCCCACGGGTATCGCCATGCCCACCAGTATCACCGTGCCCACCGGTGTCGCCGGCATGGTCGTTCCCACCCTTCGTACCGTGGTCTCCGCCGCGCACCTGGTCAACCGCGTGGCGCAGGACCGGCGCCAGCACGGCCATCCCATCGCGGGCACCTCCGGACGATCCTGGCAGATTGACGATGAGGGTCGTTCCTGCCAGTCCGGCCAGGCCGCGGGAGAGGGCCGCGGTGGGTACGCCGTGATCAACACCGTACGCCCGGACGGCCTCGGCCAGCCCGGGTACCTCGACCTCGAGTACCCGGCGGGTCATCTCCGGGGTCTGGTCGGTCGGGTTCAGGCCGGTTCCTCCCGTGGTGAGGACGACATCGTAGGCCGCCACGACGGCGTCCCGCAGCGCCTTCACGACCGGCTCGCCGTCGGGGACCACCCGCGGCTCGTCGACGTCGAACCCGAGCTCACGCAGTCCGGACACGAGGATCGGCCCTGCCTTGTCGGCGTACACCCCGGCGGCGGCGCGGTTGGACACGGTAACCACACACGCCCTCATCATGGCCGCCGCCAGTCGCCGGACGTACCGCCGGTCTTCTCCTCGACCCGTACGTCGGTGATCACCGCCGCCGGGTCCACCGCCTTCACCATGTCGACGACGGCGAGACCCGCGGTCACGACGGCGGTGAGGGCCTCCATCTCGACGCCAGTCCGGTCGGTGGTACGCACGCGGGCCGCGATCGCCACCCCCTCGTCCCGCACCGATAGCTCGACTTCCACGCCGGTGATGCCGATCGGATGGCACAGGGGTACGAGGTCGGGGGTCCGCTTCGCCCCCATGATCCCGGCGATCCGGGCGACCGCGAGGGCATCACCCTTGGGTACGCCTGGTCCACGGAGGAGCGCGACCACTTCGGCGGAGACGAGGACTCGACCGGTGGCCTTGGCGGTACGGGCGCTGGCGGGCTTCGCCGAGACGTCGACCATCCGGGCCACACCCTGCTCGTCGAGATGGGTCAGCGCCGGCTCGTCAGGCATTCCTTCGCCTTCCTCTGCACATTCGGAGCGACCGATGGAGACGGTATGCCGATGAGTGCTGTATGAGGGGCACCTTCATCCAATCGCCCATCGCATGAGGGGACCCCTGCGCCAATAGGTTCCCGTGAGGGGCGCCCTCCTCCGAAGGGCGTTCGCGTGAGGGGCGCCCTCCTCCAAAGGGCGTTCGCGTGAGGGGCGCCCTCCTCCAATCGGGCCGCGCTCTACAACCTCTGGCGTCAACCACCGAGCACCATCACCTCGAGGGTCCCGCCTTCAGGCACTTCGCGTTCCCCCTCGGGAACGATCGCGAGCGCGTTGGCCCTCGCCAGTCCGCCGACGAGATGGGAACCCGGCCCGCTCACCGGCCGCACGACGCCCCGCCCGTCCGGATCGACGGAGTACGCCACCCGGGTGTACTGCCGCCGCCCCTCAGATGCCCGCCACCCCGCCGTCGCCGTCGCCGTCACGGTCGGTACGACGGCCGGGGTCAGCCCCAGCATCGCCCGCATAGCCGGGCGGACGAAGACCTGGAAGGAGACGTACGCACTGACCGGGTTCCCCGGCAACGTGAAGATCGGTGTACGGTCCTCACCGATCACGCCGAAGCCCTGCGGCATTCCCGGCTGCATGGCGACCCGGGTGAACTCCACTGTGCCGAGCCGGCGGAGCGCCTGCTTCACGATGTCGTACGCACCGACGCTCACCCCGCCGCTCGTCACCATTAGGTCGGCGCGCACGAGCTGCTCCTCGAGCACAGACATGAACGTCCGTTCATCGTCGGGAACAACCCCGACGCGGTAGGCGATCCCGCCGGCCTCGCGGACGGCGGCGGCCAACGTGTAGCTGTTGGAGTCGTAGATCGTGCCGTCACCGATGGGCTGGCCCGGCTCGCGCAGCTCCGATCCGGTGGAGAGGACGACGACGCGCGGGCGGGGACGGACCTTGACCACATCCCGACCAGCGGCGGCGAGGACGGCGACCTGTTTGGCGTCGAGCTGCGTACCCGACGACACCAGCAGTTGTCCGGTCTCGATGTCCTCGCCTCGGCGGCGGATATAGGAGTTGTCACCGGGCGCCCGCCGGACCAAGACCTTCGCGACCCCGCCGTCGGTCCATTCCACCGGGATCACCGTGTCGGCGCCGCGCGGGACCTGGGCGCCGGTCATGATCCGCAACGCCTGACCGGGCGCGAGCGCGTGTGCCTGTGTACCTCCCGCCGGCAGATCACCGGCCACCGGCAGGACCACCGGCGCTTCCTCGCACGCGCTCGCGACATCCTCGGCGCGCACCGCGTAGCCGTCCATCGCGGAGTTGTCGAACGACGGCAGGTCGAACCCCGCCATGACGTCCTCGCAGAGGGCACAGCCGTGCGCGTCCATCAGGTGCTGCTCGAACGGCGGCAGCTCGTGGACACCAGCGAGCACCGCGGCCAGATGTTCCTCGACGCTCTTCACTCGGCCATCATCACCCATGCCACATTCCCACCGGCAGTTTCTCTCCCGCGTCGGATGCCGCGGTTGCTTCATCCGGCTCTATTCTCCGTACGACCGTTCCACACCGCTCTTACGTTCTTTCACGTCGGGCCAGCTCAACGCGCGGCGGACGCCTCGGCGACGAATCCCTTGAGCCAGTCGAGGAACTCCGGGCCGAGATCCTCCCGGTCGCAGGCCAGGCGGACGATCGCGCGGAGGTAGTCGGCCTTGTCGCCGGTGTCGTACCGCCGGCCCCGGAACAGCACCCCGTGCACCGGCCCACCCTGGTCGCCGGTGCGGTCGGCGAGGGTACGCAGGGCATCGGTCAGCTGGATCTCCCCGCCACGACCGGGCGGCGTCTCGGAGACGACGTCGAACACCTCCGGCGACAGGACGTACCGACCGATGATCGCGAGGTTGCTCGGCGCCTCGGCGGCGTCGGGCTTCTCCACCAGGTCCGTCACCCTGACGACATCGGGTTGGTCGGTCGGCTCGACCGCGGCGCAGCCGTAGAGGTGGACGTGCGCGGGGTCGACCTCGATGAGCGCGACGACGCTGCCGCCCCTGGCCTTCTGGACCTCGATCATCGTCGGCAGGAGCGGATCGCGCTCGTCGATCAGGTCGTCGCCGAGGAGGGCGGCGAAGGGTTCGTTGCCGACGTGCTGGGCGGCGCAGAGCACGGCGTGCCCGAGGCCCTTGGGAGCACCCTGGCGTACGTAGTGGACGTCGGCGAGCTCGCTCGACACGGTGACTTCGGCGAGTTTCTCCTTGTCACCCTTCTCCCGCAGCGCCTCCTCGAGCTCGTACGCCCGGTCGAAATGGTCCTCGAGCGGCCGCTTCCCTCGGCCGGTGACCATGAGGACGTCCCGCAGCCCCGCCGCGACCGCCTCCTCCACGACGTACTGGATCGCGGGCTTGTCGACGACCGGAAGCATCTCCTTGGGCATCGCCTTCGTGGCGGGCAGGAACCGCGTGCCGAGCCCTGCGGCGAGGATGACGGCCTTGCGGACCGTGAAGTCAGGTGCACCGGAGTAGACCATGGGCCCGACCCTAGACGACCGATTCCGGGTCGAACCGGCTGACTCGCTGGGCGAGCAACGGCGGCCGACACCGGCGGCGTCCTGGTCCCGCATCTGGGAGCCGTTGCTCAGGACGGATGCAGCCCTCGGCCCTGGATCGGTG
>JBOHED010000462.1:0-7093 GCA_050700915.1 Actinopolymorphaceae bacterium
CGGAACGGTCCCGCACCCAGGGCGACGCCGACGGCGAGTGCGAGGAACACCCCGGTCAGCGACACCAGGAAGTAGCGGAAGTCGATCACGTGAGCAACCGCTCCCACCCCGACGTCGACCATTGCCAGAGAGCCGAGATCCACGCCTGCACCAGCGGCGTCGCCGCCAGGGCGACGAGGAGGGCGAGCAGGCCGGCGATCACCAGGGCAACGATGTACCAGAGGTGGATCCGGCTGTGGCACAGCTGACCCACGGAGTTGGCATCGACGAGTTTCGCGCCGGCACGGAGTCGGGTGAGCAGGGTACTCGGCGTACCCGAACGCCCCCGGTCGAGCAGGTCGAGCAGCGACGCGCTCGAACCGGCCACGACGATGAGACTGGCGCCCTTGCTGTCGGCCAGCAGCACGGCCAAATCCTCGCTCGCTCCCGGTGCGGCGAATGCCCGTGCGGCGAGGCCGATGCGCTCCAGCCGGTCAGTACCCGGGGGGCTGCCCTCGTGGTCACTGCGTACGACGAGTTCGGCTCCGCAGCGCAGCGCGCCATCAGGCACGGACTCCATGTCACCGACGATGAGGTCGGGGGTGTGGCCCGCCTCGAGGAGCGAGTCGGCACCACCGTCGACACCGATGAGGATGGGCCGGTACTCCCGGATGTACGCCCGCAGCTTGGCGAGGTCCTCGCGGATGTCTGCACCGCGTACGGCGATGAGGACATGCCGGCCCGCCAGGCGGGTGTCGATGTCCGGGACGCCGACACTCTCCAGCAGCAGGTCGTGATTCCGCCGCAGGTGTTCGATCGTGTCCGCCGTGAACGCCTCGAGTTGGGCGACCAGCCCGGCCCGGGCCGCGGCGGTCGCCGTCTCGATGGAGCTGGCGGTCTGCTCCACGCCGAACGCGACCTGCAGGTCGCTGCAGAACAACGCCGGGCCGTCCAGGCGCACGGAGTCGCCGTCGGAGACTCGGCCGAACACGCCCATGCCCGCCTGGTCCACGAGCGGAATCCCCGCCGCGACCAGGACGCCGGGGCCCAGGTTGGGATAGCGACCGCTGATGGACGGGGCCGCGTTGACCACTGCGGCAACGCCGGCAGCGACCATGGCCTCGGCGGTCACCCGGTCGAGGTCGAGATGACGGAGCACGGCGATGTTGCCGGGCTTGAGCCGCTTCAGGAGATTGTCTGTACGACTGTCGAGCCTCGCCGGGCCGGTGACGCCAGGGAGTCGAGCAGTTCTGGTTCGACGCAATGTGGGGAGTTTCATAGCGTCGTTGAGACTGCCACTGTGCCACTTTATGTGTCTGCTCTACTACGGAAAGTCTCATGTTCGTGGTGAGAGACTCATCCGCGTTCGGGCGACAGCTCGGCAGTGGTGGCGGCCGGCTCAACCGGCAGCGGTAGCTCGGTCAGCGGCTGCGGTGGCGAGCAGTTCCTCCGCGTGTGCGCGGGCGCTCGCGGAATCGTCCAGGCCCGCCAGCATCCTGGCCAGCTCCTCGACCCGACCTGAGGAGTCGAGGTCGGTGAGGCCGCTGCGCGTGACCGATCCGTCGCTCGCCTTGCGTACGACATAGTGCCGGTCGGCGAAGGCCGCCACCTGCGGAAGGTGGGTCACCACGATGACCTGGGCGGTACGGGCCAACATCGCCAGTCGGCGGCCGATCTCGACGGCGGCCCGGCCACCGACACCGGCGTCCACCTCGTCGAAGACGAACGTGGGAACGCTGCCGACCCCGGCGAACACCACCTCGACGGCGAGCATCACGCGGGAGAGCTCGCCTCCGGAGGCACCACGCTGGACGGGACGGGCTGGTGCTCCGGGGTGCGGGCTCAGCCGGAGCTCCACCTCGTCGATGCCGTGCGGGCCGTAGGACAACCGCCGCCCATCGACGATGAGCCCCGCCCGTCGTGATCCCGCGCCCCCCGCTTCGCCGGGCTCGGCTTCGGCGATCTCGGTCTGGGTGACCTCGGTCTGGGTGACCTCGGCCGTGAGGACGGCGTGCGGCATCGCCAGGGAATCGAGCTCAGCCGTCACCGCGGTCCCCAGGCGCTCCCCCGCCGCCGCGCGCGCGAGGCTGATCCGTCCGGCCAGGTCGGCGAGCTCCGCTAGGAGTTGGTCACGTTCCTGCCGGAGTGCGTCGATGCGGTCGTCGGAACCGTCGAGGTCGGCGAGACGCCCGGCGGAGGTCTGCGCCCACGCGAGAACCTCGTCGACCGTTTCGCCGTACTTGCGGGTCAACGCGGCCAGCACGGCTCGGCGTTCGCTCACGGCCTGGAGTCGGGCCGGATCGGTGTCGATGCTCGTGGAGTAGGACGCGAGGTCGGCTCCCGCGTCGACGACGAGGGCAACCGCTTCGGCGAGCCGGTTCGCCAGCGCCGCCAGGTCGGCATCGTGCACACCCGCACCGTCGAGCACCTTGCGGGCCCTCGCGATCTGGGACGCGGCATCGACCGGCTCGGCCGCCGGGTCGTCACCGCCGACCAGCGCCGTGTGGGCCTCGTCCGCCGCGCCTCGGAGAGCGTCGGCGTGCGCCAGCCGGCTCTCCTCGGCCGACAGAGCCGCGTCCTCCCCCGGTTGCGGATCGGCGGCGGAGATCTCCTCGAGCCCGAATCGCAGGCGGTCGGCCTCCTGCGCGCGGTCGCGGGCGCGCGCCTGCAGGTCGTCGAGCTCGGCCGAGACGGCCGCGAACCGCAGGTACCGCTCCCGGTAGACCACCAGCAGTTTCTGCACGTCAGGTCCCGCGTACCGGTCAAGGATCTCCCGCTGCCGGGCCGGACGGAGCAGGCGCATCTGGTCGGACTGGCCATGCAGCGTCACGAGATCTTCGGCGATGTCGGCGAGGAGCCCGGCCGGAACGCCCGCACCACCGGCGTAGGCGCGGGAGCGCCCGTCCCTGGACACGGTACGCATGAGGATGAGGGTGCCGTCGTCGAGTTCGGCGCCAGCGTCCGACACGCGTTGCGCCACCGCCGAGCCGTCCGGAATCCGAACGCGCCCTTCGACGACCGCGCGTTTCCCGCCGGGGCGGACCAGGCCGGCATCCGCACGTCCACCGAGCAGCAGGGACAACCCGCTGACGACCATCGTCTTGCCGGCACCGGTCTCGCCGGTGACGACGGTGAACCCCGCGTCGAGCTCGAGCTCCGCGTCCTCGATGACGCCGAGTCCCTGTATCCGGATCTCCTCCAGCATCGTCGGCACTCTACGCGGTGGGGCCGACGTCGTCGCGGTCGTGCGATCGGCTCGTGGACTTGACATCGCCGTCGTGGGTGGGTGGGGCATCGTCGCCGTCGTGCCCACCGCGCGGTCCGCTGCGGGCTCTCGCCACCTCCTCGTCCGGATGGGTTCGCCAGCTGCGGCCTCGCCATCCGTGCACCGGGAGGTCGAACTTCGCGACCAGCCGATCGGTGAACGGGCCCTGGTGGAGCCGGGCGAGCCGAACCGAATTCGCCCCCCTGCGTACCTCGATCCGGGCACCCGGGCGGATCTCCTCCGTACGCCGGCCGTCACACCACAACACCGCGGGCACGGCATTGCGCGGCAGCAGCTCAGCTGCGATCACCGAGTGCGGAGACACCACGAGGGGCCTGGCGAACAAGGCGTGCGCGCTCAACGGGACCACAAGCAGCGCATCGACCTCGGGCCACACGATCGGCCCACCGGCCGAGAAGGCATAAGCGGTCGAGCCGGTCGGCGTCGCCGCCACGATGCCGTCGCCGCCCCATCGTGACAGTGGGCGGCCATCGACCTCGACGACGAGTTCGAGCATGCGTTCCCGCGCCGACTTCTCCACACTGGCGTCGTTGAGCGCCCAGTCCTGTGCCACGACGACGCCGTCCTGGGTCACGGTGACATCGAGTGTCATCCGTTCCTCCACGGCGTACCTGCGGTGCACGACGTGGTCGATCGTGACGTCGAGGTCGTCGCGTTCGGACTCGGCGAGGAATCCGACGTGGCCGAGGTTGACGCCCAGCACCGGGGTGCGGGAAGCCCGGGCGACCTCGGCACCACGCAGGATCGTGCCGTCGCCTCCGAGCACCATCACGATCTCGCAACCCTCGGCTGCGTCAGCGGAGACGTCGGTGACCTCCGCGTCCGGTACGCCGAGGACTGCGGCATCCGGCGCCAGGAGACGGACCTCGATCCCGGCGCGATGGAGCCTGGCTGCCGCATCCTGTGCGAGCTGGATGGCCTCCGGGCGACCGGTGTGAACGACGAGGAGCAGGCGGCGTGCGTTCCCTCCACTCACGGTCGGGGTCCCTTCGTGCGTTCGATGGCGCGGCGTCCGACAGGGCCGCGGTCCGCCCCGAGGTCGACGCAGGAGCGGACGCGGGGGTCGGCGGGGGTGGGTTCAGGAGGTCCTGGGCGGATCCTCATGATCTTCTCCGGCTGCCGCCAGGGTCTCGTGGAGCCTTCGGTGTGCGTCCTCGTAGATGTGGACGTGCTCGCTCGGAGGGAGGCCATCGAGTTCGGCAAGCCGATCGAGGATGGTGTCGACGTCGTCCCGGCCAGTCGGTCGGTGCGCCGGAGTGGGCTCCTCGCCTGGGTGCGCCCGGGCATCGGCGACAGCGGGGCACGTGGCCTCGTCGCTCGCGGTCTCTGCAGGTGGCTCGTGTTCCACGCCCGTCATGAGCCGCTCGCCCTCTGCGACACCGACGGGGTACCCCTCCTCGGAGTCGAACCCAACACCATCCGCACCGGCGGACACGTCAGGCTGCTGGTCGTCTAGCCCGTCGCCCGGCCATGCCTTGCCGAAACTTTGGTCGTCCACCTGGCCTGTGTCTCCCATTCGATCTGTGCTCAACCGGTCGGACTCGGCGCTTGACCTGCCGCCCGACCTGCTCTGGATAACGCCGAACGGGCGATCGCGAACCCGACCGTCTGCTACCGCCACGGACACTAACTCATCGCTTCGCCTTCACTTCGAGACGCTCGAGGACCTCTGTCGCCACGACACGCGCCGGATCAGCGCACCGCCACGCGGCTGCCAGCACCGCTCGTGCGGCATCGAGCGGATCACCGTCTCCCGTCAGCTGCGGATGGACGGTGTTGTCGGAGTCGTTCGGCAGCTCGACAGTCCAACCTCCGCAGGTCGCCGCGTGTGGCCCGACGGTGGGAGACCGGTGTTGGGCGAACATGCCGCCGAGGTCCAGCGCGAGGTAGGTCGGACGTCGATGCGGTGGGGCCGTTACCAGGTCCGCCAGGGTCGTGACCCCGGTCAGTACCAGCAGGCTGGGCATGCCGGCCGCGTGCGCGCCCTCGATGTCGGTGTCGAGCCGGTCACCGATGACCAGCGGACGCTCTGCGCCGGCACTCGCGACCGCCTCGAGAAACAGCGGTGGCGCCGGCTTCCCCGCGATCACGGGACTCTTGCCGGTGGCCATGCGGAGCACCTCGACCAGCGTGCCGTTGCCTGGCGCAAGGCCGTTGTCGGTCGGAAGCGTACGGTCGATGTTGGAGGCGACCCACGGAATGTCGGAGGCGAGTGCGTAGGCCCCCTCCGCGAGCTGACGCCACCCGACGTCCGGGTGGAATCCCTGCACCATCGCCGCCGGAGCGTCCGATGCGGAGAACACCGGAACCAGCCCACGCTCGGACAACGCGACGGAGAGGCCGTCTCCACCCACGACAAGCACTCGTGATCCGGTGGGTACCCGGTCGGCGACCAGGTGAGCCGCGGCCTGTGCCGACGTCACGACCTCAGACGCCGTGGCGGACACGCCCACCCGGTGGAGATGCGCCGTCACGACCTCGGGCGTCCGCGCCGCGTTGTTGGTGACGAACCGGACCTTCATGCCGAGCTCCCGGACCCTGGCCAACGCCTCCGGCGCCCCGGCGACGGCCCCGGCGCCGACGTAGACCACACCATCGAGATCGAACAGCCCGACGTCGTGATGCTCGACCAGTGCCTCACCCGACGCGGACAGCGGCGGCGGCGCCGGACGCGACGCTGACACGCTCACGCTCGACCTCCTTCCGCCCGAACCGACGTCCCGTCGACGCCATCCACCATGTCCTCCCGATCGCTCTTCTGCTGTTGACCTGCGCGCACGAACATCACGACCGCGGGCGCCGCCCTGAGCTTCCCCACCCGGTGGGCGAGCGGAGCTACCTGCTCCTACCATGCCCAGCGTGACCGATGTCGCCCCCGGACGCCGCCCGCTCGTGCTCACGCCCTTTCGGGGCCTCTGCTACTCACCCGATCTTGTGTCGGACCTCGCGTCGGTCACCTCGCCGCCGTACGACTCTCGACGCCGACACGATCTCGGCTCTCCAGGCCGCCGAGCGCTACAACATCGTCCGAATCATCCTTCCACGCTTCAGCAACCAGCCCGCCGTCGGCGATGGACGGACCGGTGGTGACGCCCCCAGCGGGTCGGGACGCGCCGGGGAAACCGGGCCTTTCCGGACCCTCGGACCGGCGAGAGCGCCTACTCAGCCGCCCGCGACCTCCTCGCCCGATGGCGCCGCGACGACGTGGTGGTTGCCGACGACACCCCTGCGTTGTACGTCTACGAACAGGACGTTCCGGGTAGTCCACCCCACCAACCGGCCGATCGCTTCACCACAACCCGCCGACCCGATCCAATCCTCGGTCAGCACACAGCGACGGCTCGTCCTGCGCGGCCTGATGGGAGCCGTAGCCCTGCGTGCAGTTCCACGCTCGACCCCGAGGTCCTGCGCGAACTCATCCTCGGCCGACTGCTGCGAGTTCCCGACGCCCAGATCAGATACGTACACGATGCTGGGTCGGCGGTCCACGCTGCCCGAGCCGACAACGTCAGTGTGGCCGTCCTCCTCAACCCTGTGGAGCTCACCCGCGTCCAGCAGGTCGCCCGGCAGGGTGCCCGGATGCCACGCAAGTCGACATCGTTCGGACCAAAGCCACGGGCCGGGTTCGTCATGCGGAGCTTCGACGACGCTTCGGGCCTGTACGGTCGCCGGTCCTCCCGAACTGCCGGTTCAGTCAAGGTGAGACGCCCCGAACGGCCTTGCCTTCGTCACGGTCCCGGTCCGTCTGCTTCTCCCTTCGACGCGAGCGGCTCCCCCTCGCCAACCGCCGCGTCGACCCTTCGCGCGCACCGCACCTCGACCTCGTAC
>JBOHED010000463.1:0-7242 GCA_050700915.1 Actinopolymorphaceae bacterium
TGACCGCCGCGTACTCCTCTCCCCGCTCGCAGGCGAGGCCCATCTCCTCCAGCAGGGCCAGCTCGATCTCGAGGAACTCGATCGGCGCGCGCCGGATCGTGATGGTCGAGGAGGTGACGATGGCCGCAGCGATCAGGCTCATCGCCTCGATCGGATCTTCCGACGGTGCGTAGTCGACGTCCCGGTCGATGTCGGGTACGCCGTGCACGGTGAGTGTCGTGCTGCCGATCCCGTCGATGCGTACGCCCAACTCGGTCAGGAAGAAGCACAGGTCCTGGACCATGTAGTTGGGGCTCGCGTTCCGGATCACGGTCACGCCGTCGCGCCGGCTCGCCGCCATCAGGGCGTTCTCGGTGGCCATGTCGCCGCGTTCGGTCAGGACGATCGGGCGGGTGGGCGCGACCGAGCGGTCGACCTCCGCGTGGTAGTAGCCGCCCGTGGCCTTGACCTCGAGGCCGAGCTGACGGAGCGCAACCATGTGCGGTTCGACAGTACGGGTGCCGAGATCGCATCCGCCGGCGTGGGGGATCTTGAACCGGTCCTCCAGGTGCATGAGGGGACCGAGGAAGTTGAGCACGGTGCGGGTGCGTCGGGCGGCCTCGACGTCCATGCTGTCGAGGTCGAGCTTCGCGGGTGGCACGATCTCGAGGTCGTTCTGCGCGTTGAGCCAGCGGGTACGCACTCCGATGCTGGTCAACACCTCGAGGATCCGGTTGACCTCCTCGATGCGTGCGACCTTGCGCAGGGTGGTCCGGCCCTTGTTGAGCAGCGAGGCGCAGAGCAGCGCAATTCCGGCGTTCTTGCTGGTCTTGACGTCGATGCTGCCGGACAGTTCGCGCCCGCCGACGACGCGCAGGTGCATCGGTCCGGCCGTGCCGAGCGAGACGATCTCCGAGTCGAGTGCCTCACCGATGCGGGCGAGCATGTCGAGGCTGAGGTTCTGGTGGCCGTGTTCGATCCGGTTGATCGCGCTCTGGCTGGTGCCGAGCGTGTCGGCGAGGCGCGCCTGGGTCCAGCCTCGGTGCTGGCGGGAGTCCCGGATCAGGCTGCCGATGCGACGCAGATAGTCCTCACTCATGGCCGTTGACCATATCTCATGTCTGAGGTACGAAAGGTGCCGAGGGTGGGGAAGCGCGGCAAATAGTCCGGAATATCCCACCGAATATTGCATTTCATGATGTCGACAGAGCTGCCGAACGAAAGGTGCGGGCCATGCGCTCGTCCTACCCGACGACCGCCAAGACCACTCGCCCGGACGGTCAGGACAGGACAGGTAGCAAGCCTGACAGAGCTCGCTCGGGCGCGGCCCGCGCATGTCGGCGAAAAGGATCTGATGTCGGGATTACACTCTCCCCGCCCGGACCTACAGGTCGCACCACCGAGCGACGATGGACGGGTGGGCCGGCAACGACGCCGTCCCCAGCCGTGGTGAGAACACCCCGCTACCGCGGGACTCCCGCCACCAGTCAGGAAGGCGCTGAGCAACCGTGAAAATCGGGGTCCCGAAGGAAGTCAAGTCTCATGAGTACCGCGTCGCCCTCACACCGGCGGGCGCGCACGAGTTGGTCCGGCACGGCCACGACGTGGTGGTCGAGCGGTCCGCCGGAGTCGGGTCGGCAATTCCCGACGCGGAGTTCGTCCGCGCCGGTGCGCGGATCCTCCCCACCGCCGACGACGTGTGGGCCGAGGGCGAGCTGGTGTTGAAGGTCAAGGAACCGGTCGCCGAGGAGTACGACCGGATGGCGAAGGGTCAGGTCCTCTTCACCTACCTTCACCTTGCCGCGTCCCGGGCCTGCACCGATGCGCTCCTCGACTCAGGCGTGACAGGCGTTGCGTACGAAACGGTCCAGCTGGCCGACGGCTCGCTCCCGTTGCTCGCACCGATGAGCGAGGTCGCGGGCCGGCTTGCCCCGCAGGTCGGTGCGTACCACCTGATGCGCCAGGGCGGCGGCCGGGGCATCCTCATGGGCGGCGTCTCCGGGGTCTACGCCGCGAAGGTGGTCGTCATCGGCGCCGGCGTCTCCGGCCTCAACGCCGCCGCGATCGCGGTCGGAATGCAGGCCGAGGTGCTGCTGCTGGACAAGAACATCGAACGCCTCCGCCGGGCCGACCGGGTCTACCGCGGTCACCTGCAGACCGTCGCGTCGAATGCGTACGAAGTCGAACGCGCGATCCTCGACGCCGACCTCGTCATCGGCGCCGTGCTCGTGCCCGGTGCGAAGGCGCCGACCCTGGTGAGCAACGACCAGGTGGCGCGGATGAAGCCGGGCAGCGTACTCGTCGACATCTCGATCGACCAGGGCGGCTGCTTCGAGGACTCCCGGCCGACGACCCATGACGACCCGACGTACCCCGTGCACGACTCGGTGTTCTACTGCGTGGCCAACATGCCCGGGGCGGTGCCGCACACATCCACGTACGCACTGACCAACGTCACGCTGCCCTACGTCCTCGAACTCGCCGACCACGGATGGCGGCAGGCCTGCCGCTCCGACCACGCGCTCGGCCTCGGCGTGAACACCCACGAGGGCCACCTGGTCAACGCCGCAGTCGCCGAGGCGCACAAGCTGCCGCACGCCGCGCTCGACGAGGTGATGGCCTGAGCGACCCACGCCTCCGCAGCGATCGCCGGGTGGCCGACCCGGCGACGTCGAACGTGCTGACCCGGTCCGTGACGGGCTATCTCAACCATCTCGCGGTCGAACGGGGGCTCGCGGAGAACACCTTGTCGTCCTACCGCCGGGACCTCCGCAGGTACGCCGAGTTCCTGGCCGGCCGCGGGCTCGCTCGGGCCGACCAGATCGGCGAGGCGGACGTGTCGGCGTTCCTGGTCCGCCTGCGCGAGGGTGATGACGAGCACCCGCCACTCGGCGCCAGTTCGGCGGCGCGGACCGTCGTCGCGGTCCGCGGCTACCACAGGTTCGCCCACCGGGAGGGCTGGACACCGTCCGACCCGGCCCGCGACGTGCGGCCACCCGCGCCGCCCCGCCGGTTGCCGAAGGCGCTGCCGGTCTCCGACGTCGAACGCATCCTGCACGCGGCGGGCGTCGGCGACACACCGTTGGCGCTTCGCGACCAAGCCATGCTCGAGCTGCTCTACGGCACGGGTGCGCGCATCTCCGAGGCCGTCGGGCTCGATGTCGACGACCTCGACCTGGCGGCCGGCGAAGTTCTGCTGCGCGGCAAGGGCGGCAAGGAGCGCGTCGTGCCGGTCGGTTCGTACGCAAGTGCAGCGGTGTCGGCCTACCAGGTGCGGGCGCGTCCGGCACTCGCGTCCGGCGGGCGCGGGACACCGGCACTGTTCCTCAATGCCCGAGGGGGCAGACTGTCGCGGCAGAGCGCCTGGACCGTGCTCCGCCAGGCAGCCGAGCGGGCGAACGTGACCGCCGAGGTCTCGCCGCACACGCTGCGCCATTCGTTCGCGACCCACCTGCTCGACGGAGGTGCCGACGTCCGCGTCGTGCAGGAACTCCTCGGGCACGCGTCGGTGACGACGACCCAGGTCTATACCCTCGTCACGGTGGACAAGCTGCGCGAGGTGTATGCCGCGACACACCCCCGCGCGCAGGCGTAAAGCCAGCGGTGCGACGTGATCAGGGGCTACCGTCTTAGAGAGCACGGCGTGTGTGCCGGACGGACCGCGTGGTCGAGGCGGACGGCTCACCTGACCGGCTCACCACCGCCCTCGGGCATGCAGACGCGGAGTGTCCGCACGTGGGCACCCGCTAGAGTCACCGGACCGCGAGTGGCCACACCGGCGGTGTTGGCCAGATGGGGCAGGAGGTTACGCGAGCCGTGAACGACTCGATGAACCGTCCCGGAGCCGAGTCTGCCCAGCTCTCTCGAGACGTGCAGAGCGACGGCTTGGAAGAGACGCCCCGCCCTCGGGTCAAGTTCCCGAAACCGCCGCCGTTGGAGTCGCACGGCCCGGCCAAGGTGATCGCGATCGTCAACCAGAAGGGTGGCGTCGGCAAGACGACCACGGCCATCAACCTCGGCGCGTCCCTCGCGGAGTTGGGCCGCCGGGTGCTCCTCGTCGACTTCGACCCTCAGGCGTCGCTGACGATCGGCCTCGGCGTCGATCCGCTCGGTCTCGACGCGTCGACCTACGACCTGGTGATCGACCACGAGATCAGTGCGCCGGACGTACGCCTGAAGACGGGCATCGACGGCATGGACCTGCTGCCGTCGGACATCTCCCTGTCCGGTGCCGAGATCCAGCTCGTCACCGAGGTCGCGCGGGAGACCACGCTGATGCGTGAGCTCGACCCGATGCGCCCCGAGTACGACTTCATCCTGATCGACTGCCAACCGTCACTCGGGTTGTTGACGGTCAACGCGCTGACCGCCTCCGACGGCGTCATCATCCCGCTGGAGTGTGAGTACTTCGCCCTGCGTGGTCTGGGGTTCCTCGTCGACAAGACCATCCGTACCGTCCAGCAGCGGATCAACCCGAAGCTGAAGATCGAAGGCATACTCGCGACGATGTTCGACATGCGTACGCTCCATGCGCGCGAGATCCTCGAGGAGGTCGTCGAACGGTTCGGTGAGACCGTCTTCCACACCATCATCTCCCGCACGGTGCGCTTCCCCGAGACCAACAAGCTGGGCGAACCCATCACGACGTACGCACCGAGCAGCATGGCCGCCGAGGCCTACCGCCAGCTTGCGCGGGAACTCCTCACCCGGCTGTGACGGCGACGACTGAGGTGACCGACTCCGATACCGGAGGCACTGCGGGGGATCCAGGGCTGATCCGTGCCGAGCAGCGCACGCAGGGCTTCACGGTCCGGTTGGAGAACTTCGAAGGCCCCTTCGACCTGCTGCTCGGCCTGATCTCCAAACACAAGCTCGACGTCACCGAGATCGCGCTCTCCGTCGTCACCGACGAGTTCATCGGCTACATCCGGGCGATGGGGCCGCAGTGGGACCTCGACCAGACGACGGAGTTCCTGCTCATCGCCTCGACGCTGCTCGACCTCAAGGCCGCGCGGCTGCTGCCGCAGGGTGAGGTCGAGGACGAGGAGGACCTCGCGTTGCTCGAGGCGCGGGACCTGCTCTTCGCGCGGCTGCTGCAATATCGGGCGTACAAACAGGTCGCCGGCATCATGGCGACGCGGATGGCCGAGGAGGCGCGGAGGTTCCCGCGCGCCGTCGGGCTGGAGGACCGTTACGGTCAGCTGCTGCCGGAGGTCCTCATCGGCCTCGGTGTCGAGGAGTTCGCGCGGCTCGCCGCCCAGGCACTCCGGCCCCGGGCCGAGCCCGTACTCTCGCTCGCCCACATCCACGCCCCGCGGGTCAGCGTGCGGGAGCAGGCAACGGTCATGGTCGACCGGCTGCGGCGGGTGCGGTCGACGACGTTCCGGGCGTTGACAGCGGACTCACCCAACGTGGTGACGACGATCGCGCGGTTCCTGGCGTTGCTCGAGCTGTTCCGCGAAGGTGCGGTGGCGTTCGAGCAGGCGGAGGCGCTATCGGAGCTGACCGTACGGTGGTCGGGAAGCGACGAAGGGGAGGTCGCGGTGGGCGACGAGTTCGACGAAGGCGGCCAGAGCGGGCTCGAGCCGAATGTTGGCGGGGAGCATGCTGGACGGGAGCAGGGCGAACGGGAGCCAGGGGAGTGACGGTGACGAGCGAGCACGAGGGGGACCTGTCAGAGGTATCTCGCCTTCTAGGACGAGATACCTCTGAGAACTCGACGGAGGAACCGCGGGCGGAACCCGGCGAGGAGACCCTGGATGTCAGCGTCTCGGGAGACTTGTACGGACCGATCGAGGCGATCCTGCTGATCGTCGACGAGCCCTTGCAGGCCGTCACCCTGGCGCAGGTGCTGGGGCGTCCCCGGCCGGAGATCGAGGAGGCGCTGCGCGCCCTGTCCGATGCGTACACGAAGGAGGGTCGGGGGTTCGACCTCCGGGAGGTGGCAGGTGGGTGGCGTCTCTATACCCGCGAGGAGTACGCCGATGTCGTCGAACGCTTCGTCCTCGACGGCCAGCAGGCGCGGCTCACCCAGGCCGCGCTGGAGACCCTCGCGGTGATCGCCTATCGGCAGCCGGTCAGCCGGAGCCGGGTGTCGGCGATCCGTGGCGTCAACTGTGACGGCGTCGTCCGCACGCTGGTGACCCGTGGTCTGATCGAGGAGGCCGGCGCCGACGGTGAGAGCGGGGCGATGCTGTACCGCACCACGTCGTACTTCCTCGAACGCCTCGGTCTCGGCTCGCTGGACGAGCTCCCGAGCCTGGCCCCGTACCTTCCCGACGTCGACGACATGGACCCCGAACAGGCATCCTCCGCGGCCTCCGGCATCGAGGAGCCACCGTCCGGGGAGTCGGCGTCCTCCGCGCCCGAGCTTCCACTCACCGAGCCCGAGCCGGAGCCGACTGAGCCGGGCGAGCGTCCTGGACCAGGACAGGCTGAGGATGACTGAGCAAACACCCGAACGCGAGGGCGTACGCCTGCAGAAGGTCCTCGCCCAGGCGGGCGTCGCCAGCCGCCGGGCCGCGGAGGACCTCATCACCGCCGGTCGGGTGAAGGTCAACGACGTCGTCGTGACCACGCTCGGCACCAGGGTCGACCCGGAACACGACGTCCTCCGCGTGGACGGCGAGCGGATCGTCGTCGACGTCGGCAAGGTGTACCTCGCGCTGAACAAGCCGCGCGGCGTGGTGAGCACGATGAGTGATCCCGAGGGCCGCCCCTGCCTGGCCGAACTGGTGAAGGGCCAGCAGGAGCGGCTGTTCCACGTCGGCCGGCTCGACACCGAGACTGAGGGGCTGCTGCTGCTCGTCAACGACGGGGAGTTCGCGCACCGGCTCGCGCACCCGTCGCACGGGGTGGAGAAGACCTACCTCGCCGAGGTACCTGGACCTGTGCCGACCCGGGTGGGTCGCCAGCTGCGCGAAGGCGTCGAGCTCGACGACGGTGTGGCGCGCGCCGATGCGTTCCGGGTCGTCCAGCGCTTCGAAGGGCGGGCACTGGTCGAGCTGGTGCTCCACGAGGGGCGCAAGCACATCGTGCGGCGGATGCTTGCCGAGGTCGGGCATCCGGTGCGCCGGCTGGTGCGTACGTCGGTCGGCCCGGTGAAGCTCGGCGACCTGCGGCCGGGGACGCTACGACCGCTCACCCAGCAGGAGCTCCGCGTCCTACTCGACCTCGTGGAGCTGTAGCTCGGTCAGGAGTCCCGCGTGAGGTCGGGATGAAGGACGGACAGGAGTGAGTACGCCCGAGCCGTGCGTCCTGGAT
>JBOHED010000464.1:0-1917 GCA_050700915.1 Actinopolymorphaceae bacterium
GCGCGCGTCCACCAGGGTGGACAGGCGCCTGACCTCCCAGCGGAGGTTGCCCAGTCCGGACCAGATCTCGCGCGCTGTCCCCACCGAGTCGCCGACCGACCCGATCTGTTCGGCGTACGTGTCCAGCCGCTGCTGCAGGGTGTCGGCCTGCTCGAGCAGTGCGCGGTCTGGACCTGACGGCGCAGGCTCGATCCGCTTCCGCACCTTGTCGAGCGCGTCCGATGCCATTGTGTGCGCTCCGCGCAGGTCCATCAGGCCGATCAGGGCGGGCGCGACCCGGGCCTGCTCGGCGGGTACGTCGGACGGGTTGTCGGTCAGCCGGATGTCGTCGGCGTAGAGGCGCTTGGGGCTGGTGGAGCGCTCGGTGCTGAGCTGGATCTTGTCGAGGCGGCTCAGGTCGACACCTCCGGCGGTGATGTCGGTCGTCCTGATCTGGAACACCCGATGCTCGAACGGTTCGGCCCACTGCGAGCGGAGCAGGAAGTGGCCGTCCTTGTCCCACACCACGACGTACAACCGGGCCCGTTCCGCCGAGGCGTTCGCCATGCCGACATGGAGGTACGTCCGCTGGGTCCAGTCCACCTCCGGCACCGTCGACCCGACGTTCAGCCAGATGCGGGGAAAGACCAGGCCGGCCTTGGAGTCGAAGGCGCCCATGTCGAGCCGCATCGACGCGTTTCCCTCGCTGGCGAAGGTGTCCGTGACCTTGGCGCTGTCGAGGTCTGGTGCCGGCAACGTCGCACCGTCCAGGGCATCGGCGGTCTCGAAGTCGGCGAGAACGAGGTCCTCGGCGGCACCCGCCGGCAGGGGTGCCACCACGGTGGCGAGCAACGCGGTGAGGACCGTGGCAAGCGATGTACGCAGCAGAGCGCGGCGTCGGGCTCGGTCTCGCACGAGTGTCCTTCCCGATCAACGATCCAGGAGGGCGGTGGGACTCAGGTCGACCGCGACCTAGTTCCGCCCAGGACCGAAAGTAGGGATGTGTGGATGGGTTGTCAATATCCCCTCGCCCGCCGGTCGGGCGCGGAGTTGACCTTTGCCTCTGGGCACCCCCGCTGGTGAGCGAAACCGTAGATAGGGGACCGCGACGACTGGTGGGTAGTCCGTGTCCGATTCGAATGCGGGTGGCGGGGATCGACCGGGAGATCAGCCGGGCGATCGCCCGGCTGATCGACTGGCGGATCGCCCTACTGCGGGGGAGACGAACCGTCGGAAATGGGTCGACGCCGCTGGCGTACGCCACTCGCGGTGACGCTCGTCGCCCTCGGCTCCCTGTTCGCGCCACTTGCCGCCGCGGCCGTCTGGGTCCATTCCGAACTGTCCGACACGGAGCGCTATGTCGAGACCGTCGCCCCTCTTGCGCGCGATCCCGCCGTCCAGACAGCGGTGACCGAACGAACGACGAACACGATCACCACCCGGCTGGACGTCGACGGGGTGACCCGGCATGCCGTCGACGCGATCATTGCCAAGACCGACGTGCCGCCACTCATCGCCGACCAGCTCCGCGGCGTCGCGGGTGCGATGTCGAGCGGGATCCACAGCTTCGTCGAGACGCGGATCGGCAACCTCGTACGCAGTGACAAGTTCGCCGACGCCTGGGTGCAGACGAACCGGGTGGCGCACCAGGAAATGGTCAAGGTGCTGTCCGGTCAGGAGAGCGCCGTCACCGTCGAAGGCGACATGGTGAGCCTGCACCTCGGTCCGTTCATCGAGGTCGCGAAGCAGGACCTCAGTAATGCGGGCTTCACTCTCGCGGAGAAACTTCCCCCGGTCGATCCCAGCATCGAGCTCTTCCACGCCGATACTCTGGTCGACGCACAGGTGGCGTACGCGTTGCTCAACCGCCTCAGTGTCGTCCTTCCGCTGCTCTCGATCGGCTGCCTGGCGTTGGGAGTCGTCGTGGCGCGCAGGCGT
>JBOHED010000465.1:0-5356 GCA_050700915.1 Actinopolymorphaceae bacterium
CCCTGGAACACCTTGTTGGGCACGACGTTCAACGCCTTGGAGGTCGTACCGAACACGCCCAGACAGACGTCGTGGTCGGCGACGACCTTCGGGAGCTCGTCGGCGGCCACCCAGTCGACCCAGGTCACCCGCGAGCTCCCCCGCGCGGCCGCCCGCGTCTCGGCCTCGTCCTGGCCGGATCCGATCATCGTGACGTCGATCGACTCGCCCGCCAGCTCCGCGAGCGCCTGGCCGATCACCGGGGCGCCGTGCAGGGGGGTGAAGACGCCGAAGAACACGACCCGCAGCCGATCCTCGCCGACCTCGCCGGCCTGCCTCGCCTGGTCTGTCTGGCGTGCCGGCTCGTCCGCGGGGCGGGCCACATCGAACCACTCGTCGGCCGCTCCCACAGCGGCCACGACCGCCCGGTCGCGGTGTTTGTCCGGAACGAGGTCGCGGTGCTCCTCGGTGTCGACGACGATCACGTCGGCGGACCGTAGTGCCATCCGGTCGACCGCCCGCAACAGCGCCTGCTTGAGGCCACCCGTCTCGCCCCGGTCACGAGCCGTGTCCGCGGCGAAGATCAAATGATCGAGAACAATGGGTGTACGCCGGAACAGCAGCCTCGCCAGCAGGACGTCGAAATGGCCGAGGTACCCCACGAGCACCGCGTCGGCGGGAGGCTGCCGGCGCGCCTGGCGAGCGAGGGCCCACCAGCACCGGAGCACCCGGACCAGCAGGATCGGCAGCAGGGCAGGGCGCTTGAGGATCTCGACCCGCTCCGCGGTGTCGAGGCCGAGCGGCACGTTGCACTCGGCCACGTCAAGGCCGTGACGCCGCAGGCCGTCGGCGAGAATTCCCACCCGCGGATGGCTGCGTACGTCATATGTTCCGAAGACCAACACCCGCACGGACATGGAGCGTAACAGCGCGTTGCGCTGCGTACCGTACGCTTCCGTAACGTGTTGGCGTACCGATCCTTAACTGCAGCCGTCCTCCGCGTGCTCTCCAGCCGGGCGCTCCGCGTCGGGTTCGTCCTCGCAGCCGCGACGCTGGGCGTGGTGGCGATCGCCCGGGAGTGGGGCGGGATCCGTGAGGCACTGATCCAGCTGGACCCGGCGGTGCTGGGCGCGGCCCTCCTGGTGATCCTCGCGTCGTTGTTCACGAGCATGGTGCTGTGGCGCCTGCTCCTGGCCGGTCTCGGCTCGCCGCTTCCGTACCGCGTCGCCGCTCGGGTCCTCTATGTCGGGCAGCTGGGCAAGTACATCCCCGGCACGGTCTGGCCGATGGTCGCGCAGATGGAGCTCGGGCGTGATCATGGGGTGCCGCGCCGGCGTTCGGTGACGGTCTTCGTCCTGCTGATGCTCTATACGTTCGCGACCGGACTCGTCGTCGCGACCGGCACGCTCCCGCTGGCGGGTGGGGCGTCGCCGCCGGCGTTCCGGTGGGCGTTCGCTCTCACGCCTCTCGTCGTCGTCCTGCTCTACCCCAGGGTCCTCAATCCGCTGCTCGACCGGCTGCTACGCCTGGTCAAGCGGCCCGCTCTGGAGACGCCGCTCACGCTGGGGGTCTCGGCCCGTGCGGTCGCCGCCGGCGTCACGCAGTGGCTGGTCTACGGCCTGCACGTGTGGCTGCTCGGCGTCGCCCTCGGCGCGGACCCGGCCGCCCTGGCCCCGCTCGCGATCGGCGGGTTCGCGCTCGCCTGGTGCATCGGCTACCTCGGAGTGATCACACCGGCCGGGCTGGGCGTCCGTGAGCTGGCCCTGGTGGCGATCCTGCTGCCGGTTCTCGACCGGGCCGACGCGATCGTGGTCGCGCTCGCGTCGCGGGTGCTGATCACGGTGGCCGACCTGATCCTCGCGGGCGCCGGCACGCTGTCGATGCGGACGATCCGCCCCCCAGTCGACCAGGCCCCCGTCCGCTGACGGGTGCTCAGGCGTCGGTGCGTCGGCCGGCCCAGGTCCAGGCGTACACCCCGTCGTCGGCGTCCCGCCCGGCCTCGCCGAGTTCGAGGGGGCGGAAGGTGTCGACCATGACGGCCAGCTCGTCGACCTCCTCGACTCCCAGCGCGGCCTCGATGGCGTCCGGCTGCGGCCCGTGCGCGTAGCCACCCGGGTGCAGTGAGATCGATCCGAGCCCGATGCCCGATCCCTTCCGCGCGCCGTAGTCGCCGCCGACGTAGAACATCACCTCGTCGCTGTCGACGTTCGAGTGGTAGTAGGGCACCGGGATCGCCAGCGGGTGGTAGTCGACCTTGCGGGGGCAGAACGTGCACACCACGAAGTTCGTACCCGCCCACACCTGGTGGACCGGTGGCGGCTGGTGCACGCGCCCGGTGATCGGCTCGAAGTCCTCGACGTTGAACGTGTACGGATAGAGGCAGCCGTCCCACCCCACCACGTCGAACGGGTGGGTGGCGTAGACCATCCGGGTGCCCACGATGCCCGCCGGGCCGTGCCCGCGGTGCTTGACCAGGACCTCGACGTCGGTGCCGGTCTGGACGTACGGCTCGGCCGGCCCGTGCAGGTCGCGCTCGCAGTAGGGCGCGTGCTCGAGGAACTGGCCGTAGCGGGAGAGGTACTTCGCCGGCGGCCCGATGTGGGAGTTGGCCTCGATGCAGTAGGCCTGCAGCGGCGCGTCGCCCTTCGGGACCCACCGGTGCGTCGTCGCCCGAGGGATCATCACGTAGTCGCCCGGCCGGGCATCGAGGACGCCGAACACCGTCTCGACCCTGGCCGCGCCCGCCTCGACGTACACGCACTCGTCTCCGACGGCGTTGCGGTACAGCGGAGACTTGTCGCCGGCCCAGACGTAGGAGATCCGGACGTCGGCGTTGCCGAGCAGCAACCGGCGGTCTGTCACCGGGTCGTACGCCTTCCACTCCTGGTCCTCGAACAGCCCGTGCAGCTTCAGGTGCCGCGCGGTCAGGGGATGGTTCGGCCGGGTCGCCAGGTCACCGGGTTCCCACACCTGGGAGTCGACGATCGCGGACGGGACACCGGCGTGGTAGAGCAGCGACGAGTCGGAGGAGAAGCCCTCCTCCCCCATCAGCTCCTCGCGGTAAAGGGTCCCGTCGGGCTGCCGGAACTGCGTGTGACGCTTGGGCGGCACGTCGCCAACCGTGCGGTAGTAGGGCATGTCGAACTCCTCATCCATCCTCCACGGGCGGGCGGCTGCGGCCGCGCGGCCAGATGCCCCCGAACGGTGTTCTTCCCCGACGGTACGCCTGACACCTGCCGGTCGCCGGCACGAAGTCGTCGGAAGCGCCCGTGGGCAGGGCCCCGTAGCCCGGCGGCCGGAAGGGACCCGCGAATCGTCGGCGCCCGATGGTAGCCATGCCCTCGAGCGCTGGTAGGTGAGCCGCTTGATCGCGCCAAGGGACGTGTTGTGTGTATACAACAGAACGGGGTGACCTGATGCCAGGCAGGCGATCCGAACAAGCAGATCGAGACGGCCCTGTCCGATGCCGAGGAGACGGCCCTTGTGGTCGTACCCACCACTTCTGGTCACCGATGGGGCTACGTCCGATGCACACGATGTCCGGGTCGGGACCTGTGGGTCTGGTCCACGCCGCCCGTACCCGAAGATATGGCGGCGGGTATCCGCAGATTCATGAAGCGACACCTTCACGAAAGCAAGGAGTAGCCCTGATGGAGCGCTGGTCCTTCACACTCCGGCTCAACCGCGCACCGCGCGACGAGGAGCTCGACGCTCTCTACGAGGCGGGCCTTGATGACGCGGCTCCTGAGGGTGATCTTCTCCATGTCGTACGGCAAGCGCAGAGCCTCGTCGACGCGGCCTGGACCGCCGCGAAGGACGTCGCGAAGGTCCCGGGGCTCAGCGCCGTCCGCGTGGTGTGGGACGACGCTGTGACGGCAAGAGATATCGCCCAACGCCTCGGTCGTACGTACGAAAGCGTTCGGCTGCTCGCCGATGGCAAACGAGGTCCAGGGGGCTTTCCATCGCCGTGGATCGACACGTCGGCTGGCCGCGTGTGGGCCTGGCGTGAGGTCATCGCCTGGTTCACCGCACAGTATCCCTCGCAGCTGATCCCCGCAGAGAACGAGATTCCTGCTGACCTGCAGCTTCGGGCCGCTGATGCCGTGATCCAACTCGCCGCGACTTACGCCGAGGCAGAGGATGCAGTTCGGGAGCGCATTGCCGCCGTCATCAGCGAGGTCGCTTGAACACAGCTGCGGCTCCCGCCGCCGAGCGATGCTCTTCGGCCTGCCGGCCCCCGGCGTCGGCGCGGGCCCGGAGGGTCGTGCGTACCGACTCGATGTCTCGGGGTGAGCTGCGGGAGGCGAGCCAGTACATCAGACCGGTGGGTACGAAGAAGAGTTGGAACGCCGCGAGCCCGAGCGCGTAGTTGAGCGGCGGCGGGAACGACACGGACAGCGAGCGGAACACCATTCCGACGAGCCCGTTGCCGAGCGCCCGCCCGGCGCCGTTGACGAGGTTGCCCGAGCTGAACACTGTGCCGCGGTGCTCGGGTGGGTTGACGTCGACCAGGAGGGCGTACCAGTTCGGGGCGTTCGCCGAGGTAAGGGCGAGGGCGAGGAAGGCCACCAGGAAGCTGATCCCGACGGTCGGCTCGCTCACCACGCTCGTCAGCACGGCCGCGACGATGTCGCTGGTCCCGCCTCCTGCCACGACGTCGACGTGCAGCGGAAGGAAGAACAGCACGACATAGAACGGGATCCCGCCGAGGATGCCCACGGTGGCCACGAGGGCGCGCCCCCGCAGCGTACGCCGCTGCAGCCGGTCACCGATCAGCCCGCCGACGATCGACAGCACCGCCCCGAGCTGGAATAGGGTGGCGAACAGCGCGCCGATGACGATCGCGGTCGACTCCGGGTATCCCTCCGCCACCGCCTTCGCCTGGAACAGCCGCGGCAACCACACCAGTGACCCGAACACGAACTGTGCGGTGAAGCCCTGCATCACCAGCCAGAGGTTGGTCCGCCGGAGCAGGATGCGGGGCACCTCGCCAAGGCCGATCCGGTGGGGGTACTCCTTTCCGGCGGCGAAGATCGCGGCCAGCTCCGGCTCGCTCTGGCCGCGGCGTACGTCGTAGGTGAACAGGTACGCCACCGCGGCGACCACACCCGCGACGGTCAGCACCCAGAAGGGCCGTCTCCAGTCGTACGCGCCGAGGACGCCGGAGAGCAGGGTCCCGACGAGGGTGCCGACGCCCTGGGAGAGGCCCCAGAAGCTCATCACCAGGCCGCGCCGCTTGGGCGCGATCAGGTCGCTGACGACCGAGAACCCGACGCTCGCGACCGCGCCGATGCCGACCGCGGCGACGACCTGGGCGGCGAAGAAGCCGAGGAAGCTGCCGGACAGGGCCGTCGCAGCCGTACCGGCCGCCCAGACC
>JBOHED010000466.1:0-2015 GCA_050700915.1 Actinopolymorphaceae bacterium
GTGGGCGTCGAAGTCCGGACGCAGTGCCGCCCGGTCGACGGCGACGCCCTCAGCCACGAGGGTGCGTTCGAATGCGTCGGCCTCGAACAACTCGTCCACGCAGGGCCACACCGTGTCAAGGCCGGCTTGCATCCGTGCATGACTCTCCGGCGTACCGTCGCCGAGCCGCAGCACCCATTGGGTGGCATGGTCGCGGTGGTAGGCGACCTCCTTGACGGCCTTGGCGGCAATGGCCGCCAGGGTGTCGTCAGCCGACGCGGTGAGCCGCTGGTAGAGCTCGAGCTGGTACGCCGAGAAGACCAGCAACCGGGCCATCGTCACCGCGAAGTCGCCACGAGGCTGCTCGACGAGAATGACGTTGCCGAAGGCGCGTTCGTCCCGCAGGTAGGCCAACGCGTCCTCGTCACGGCCTTTCCCCTCGCACTTCCCGGTGTAGCTCAACAGCAACCGGGCCTGGCCGAGCAGGTCGAGGCCGATGTTGGCGAGGGCGACGTCCTCCTCCAGCTGGGGTGCACGGGTGATCCACTCCCCCAGGCGATGGGCGAGGATCAGCGCGTCGTCGCCGAGCCGACATGCGTACACGGCGACGTCCGGCGCGGTGACGGCACCACTCGCGTCGGCCGTCGCCGTGGACCGTCCCGCCGGACCTGCGGTGTTCAGGGGTGCGGAGTTCACAGGTGCGGAGCCTCCTCCGGCACGTCGTAGAACGTGGGATGGCGGTAGGCCTTGTCCGCCGCCGGGTCGAAGAACGCGTCCTTCTCGTCCGGGCTCGACGCCGTGATCGCGGCCGCCGGGACGACCCAGATGGACACACCCTCACTGCGTCTGGTGTAGATGTCCCGAGCGTTGCGCAACGCCATCGTCGCGTCAGGTGCGTGCAGGCTGCCGGCGTGCACATGGGACAACCCTCGCCGGGCGCGTACGAAGACCTCCCAGAGCGGCCAGTCGTTGCGTACGTCCGGTGTGTCACTCATGCCGTCCCCTTTCGCATGACCCCTCGCGCTCCCCCGCCCGCTTGGCGGCGTAGGCGATGGCGGCCTCGCGCACCCAGGCGCCCTCCTCGTGGGCACGGACCCGGTGCTCCATCCGCTGCGCGTTGCAGGGGCCGTCTCCTGCGATGACGCGGAACAGCTCCGCATAGTCGGGCTGGGTGAAGTCGTGGTGGCCGCGCTCGGGGTTCCATTCCAATGCGTCGTCAGGGATCCGCAGCCCGAGGACATCCGCCTGCGGCACGGTCATGTCGACGAAACGCTGCCTGAGCTCGTCGTTGGAGAACCGCTTGATCCCCCACGCTGCCGACTGGGCGCCGTGGGTCGAGGAAGAGTCCGGCGGACCGAACATCGCAAGGCTCGGATACCACCACCGGTCGAGCGCGTCCTGCGCCATCGAGTGTTGGCGTGGCGTGCCATCTGTCAGGGCCAGCAGGATCTCGAACCCCTGCCGCTGGTGGAACGACTCCTCCTTGCAGATGCGGACCATCGCACGGGCGTACGGGCCGTAGGAGCATCGGCACAGCGGCACCTGGTTGGTGATGGCCGCGCCATCGACGAGCCAGCCGATCGCGCCGATGTCGGCCCAGGTGAGTGTGGGATAGTTGAAGATGGTCGAGTATTTCGCGCGCCCCGAATGCAGGGCCTCGATCATCTCTTCGCGCGAGGTTCCAAGCGTCTCTGCGGCGGAATAGAGATAAAGGCCGTGCCCGGCTTCGTCCTGAACCTTGGCGAGCAGGATGGCCTTGCGCTTGAGGCTCGGCGCGCGCGTGATCCAATTACCTTCGGGAAGCATGCCGACGATTTCGGAATGGGCGTGCTGGGAGATCTGGCGCACGAGGGTCTTGCGGTAGGCCTAGGGCATCCAGTCTTTCGGCTCGATGAAGTCGTCGGCCGCGACGCGCGCTTCGAAGGCGGCGATGAGCTCCGGATCCTCGGGCGGGGCGGCCTCGGGGTCCTTTGCGCCTTTGTGCTTAAGCTCGGTCGTATACATGGCGAACTCGTACTGGCCGGACCATATAATAG
>JBOHED010000467.1:0-6771 GCA_050700915.1 Actinopolymorphaceae bacterium
TGTGTGTCCGACGGGGAGGAGCCCTGCCATGCGCCATCTCGACCGAGCCCGGGAATACCTGATGTGGTACGAAGCGCACCGTGACCGCTGGGTCGCCGTGCCGGTGAGCCGCGAAGGCGGCGTCATCCTCGACAGCGAGTACGACCTGGTCGTCGTCCTCGACCTGTGAAGTCCCGAGTCGCCACCCTGGCTGCCCGCTAGTCGGCGGTGACCACGCGCAGGTATCCGGGCGCGGACTGCCGGGTGCGCAGCCGGATCGGCAGCACCTCATGCTGCAGGTCGCGAAACGGCTCGCCGCTCGTCATCCGCTCGTGCAGCAGCCGCGCCGCTCGCTCCCCGATCTCCCGCGACGGGAGCGCAGCAGCGACGGCGGTGAGCGGGAAGATGTCGAGTGGACCGGCGTCGTCCATACCGGCGAGGTCGATATCGCCCGGCACGTCCCGCCCGAGGGCGATCAGGTCCTCCACCGCCTGCGCGAGGGCGTAGCCGTTGCCGCACAGCAGCACGGTCGGTGGCTCGGGGCTGTCGAGCAGGGACGCCACGAGCCCGTCCTCGGTCGGATGGGTCGGACGTACGAACCTGCGGAGAACGGTCAGCTCGGGTCTGGTCGGGATCTGGTGGTCGCGCAACGCCTTCAGGTGACCGGCCAGCCGGTCCCGCACGCTCGTGCAGTCGGTCTCGTCGCAGAGCAGCGCGATCCGCTCGTGGCCGAGCTGGATGAGCTTCCTCGTCACCTCGTACCCCACGGCCAGGTTGTCGGCGACAACGGCGTCGGTCGCGACGTCGGTGCGGTAACGGTCCACCGTGACGAGGGGGATGCCGCGCCTGCGGACGTGCGCGAACTCCTCGGCGTCGGCGCCGCGCTCCGCGGGATACAGGACGACTCCGCTCACACCGGCGGCCAGGGCGCTGCGGATCGCCTGTGTCTCGCGTTCGGCGGAGTTCTCCGTGTGGGTGAGGAACATCCGATAGCCGAGCTCGTTGCAGGTGGCTTCGAGGCCGCCGAGAAGGTGGGTCACGTGGGTGCCGTCGACGTACTGCAGGATGCAGGCGACGGTCTTCTGCGTACGCCCGACTCCGACTCCGACTCCAACTCCGACACCGTCTCCAACTCCGACACCGACCCCGACGTCGGCCGCGGCCGACGGCTCAGCGCTGCCGTCGGTCTCGGAGAGTCCCGCGTGCCCACTGTGGTGCTGGGTCGGCGCGGACGAACCGTCCGCCACGAAGGTGCCGCTGCCCTGGCGGCGGAGGAGCAGCCCGTCACCGACGAGGGCGTTGAGCGCCCGCACCGCGGTGGTCGTGCTGACGCCGAAGCGCGCGCAGACCTCGCGCTCAGTGAGGAAGCGGCTACCCGGCGCGTAGGTGGCGTCCTGGCTCAGGTCGTCGGCGAGCGCCTGCTTCACCTGTTCGTACAGCGGGATCCGGCCCGCCCCACGCTCCACGGTCATCGACGGTGCACTCTCGCATCTCCGATCTGATTCACCACATTGACTTTCCAGCAGCGGACGCGGTCGGGCCATCCACGGTCGATCTCGTTGACATGTTGACACATCAAATCTAGGTTTCGGGCGTCGTGCAGGTTGCCAACGATGCCAACACCCGAGAAGAGGCTCCGCCCATGGTCAGCCGTCGTCAGTTTCTGTCCGGTGCCGCCGTCCTCGCCACCGTGACCGTCACCGGGTGTGCAGACGAAGAGGGAGGGGCCGGGGGTGGAGAAGCGGGTGTCGTCAGCTTCACCTACCTCAGACCGACCTGGGGCCCGGCGACCTACACCAAGGACGGTCCGTACGAACGGGCGCTGGAGAAACGCGGCAAGGCCGACATCGACGTGCAGATCATTCCGGTCATCGACTACGACACGAAGGTCAACACGATCCTCGCGTCGGGCGACATTCCTGATGTGATCTGGGGATCGGGCCCGAGTTCGCCGACCTGGAAGGAAGCGCAGGACGAAGGAGCGTTCCTGCCGATCGACGACTATCTCGAGCAGTATCCCGCCCTGCGCGATGCGGTCCCGGCCAGCATCTGGAAGCTGCTCAAGGACGCGAACGGCGACACCTACTTCCTCCCCAACCTGATCTGGCCGCAGGTGCCGTTCTTCCTCTGCTACCGCGAGGACCTCTTCGAGAACGCGGGGATCGAGCCGCCGACCACCCTCGAGGAATTCGCGCCGACAGTGGCGAAGGTCAAGGCGGCGTACCCGGACCAGGTTCCGTTCACCATGGGCTATGAGTGGAGCGCCAAGGAGATCGCCACCTCGTTCGGTGTGAGCATGTTCAGCTGGGAACCCTCCCCGGGCGACCCAGACAAGCTCATCCCGTGGTACCTGAAGGAGCCGGAAGTGGACATGTACTTCTGGTTCCAGGACCTCCACAAGCGCGGGCTGCTCGATCCCGACTACGGCGTCAACAAGGAGCCCAACTTCGCCGACGACAAGTTCAAGGCCGGCAAGTCCGTCATGGTGATCTCGCACTGGTCCTCGATCCCGGACGCGACGTCACAGCTCAGGGGAATCGACAAGAACGCGAAGGTCGGCGTCGTGTCGCCCATGGGTGAGCTCGGAGGGAACCGGATCGTGTTCCCCGTCGACCGCGGTTTCTACGTCTCGGCACGGATGGAGGACCCCGACGGGTTCTTCCGGTTCCTCAACTGGTCACTCACCGACGGCTCGGAGTTCCGCCGGTGGGGTATCCGGGACAAGACCTACACCGTCAAGGGCGCCGCCAAGGAGCCGATCCCCGACACCGAACGGGAGAAGGCCTTCCAGGGCCCGCAGTTGGAGCCGCTGGGCTTCCTCGGCCCGTTCAGCGAGAAGCTCGACTGGGACCAGACCGAGCTCGGCTTCGAGGCTGCGCGGGTCGGTGACCGTTTCGACTATGTCAAGGGAAAGTTCGACGAGTACTGCGCTAAGGAGTATCCCGACTACCGCGACCCGACGGCCCGGTCGGCTCTCGAGGACAAGAAGGGCACCCAACTCTACGAGGACTACCTGCAGAAGGTGGCGCAGTCCACGATCATCAACCACGACGTCAAGCGTGAGGACTGGACCAAGGCGGTCGATAAGTGGCGCGCGGCCGGTGGTGACCAGATCATCGAGGAGGTCAACACCGCGCAGAAGGACAAGTCCAAGCCCAGCTACATCTCCCGATGACGACAACGATCCGCCCACCCGCGGGGGCAGGGGTCGCGACCGGACCGCGCCCTCGCGGTGGGCGGCTCCACCGCAAGGCCACCGAGGTCTGGCGCTACCGCTGGATCTACGCGCTGATCATGCCGACCGTCATCTACTTCGTCGTCTTCGCGTATCTGCCGATGATCGGGCTGCAGATTGCCTTCAAGGACTACAAGGTGTTTCGCGGCATGTGGGAGAGCCCGTGGGTGGGGTTCGAACACTTCCAGACGATGTTCGCCTCGCAGAAGTTCCCGCAGCTTCTCAAGAACACTCTGCTGATCAGTTTCTACCGGATCCTCTTCGGTTTCCCGGTGCCGATCATCTTCGCGTTACTGCTGAACGAAGTACGCCGGATGTGGTTCAAGCGCACCGTGCAGACCGTGACGTACTTCCCGCACTTTCTTTCCTGGGTGGTCTTCGCCGGCATCGTCATCAACATCCTCGGGCCTACCGGCCTGCTCAACACACTGATCATCGAATCCGGCGGGGACCGGGTCAACTTCATGACCAACCCCGACACGTTCCGATCGGTCGTCGTCATCACCGGCATCATGAAGGAGTTCGGGTGGGGCGCGATCATCTATCTCGCGGCCCTGTCCGGAATCGATGCCCAGCTCTATGAGGCGGCCCGGGTCGACGGGGCCGGGAAGCTCCGCCAGATCTGGCACGTGACCCTGCCCGGACTGCGGCCGGTAATGGCGGTGCTGCTCGTGTTGTCGCTCGGCAGCCTGCTCGACGCCGGCTTCGACCAGATCTTCCAACTGCAGAACGCGGCGACTCTCGAGGTCGGCGACATCATCGACACCTATGTCTATCGGGTTGGCCTGCTCGAGGCACAGTTCGAACTGGCGACCGCGGTCGGGTTGTTCAAGGGGGTGGTGGGCCTAGTCATGATCGTCACGGCCAACCACGTCCTGCGCAGGATGGGCCAGCGGTCCATCTGGTGAGGAAGTGATCCCCATGCCAACCAGGAACGCCCTTGTGGTGAACGGAGGCGGGACGTGGCGACGACGCCGGTGACCGACGCGGACCTCACCTCCGGCAAGGAGGTAGCACCACGGCGGTCCCACCTCGACCGCAATCCCTGGTGGGCCGACACGACGATCCACGTTGTCCTGATCGTGCTCGGCCTCGTGACGCTGTTGCCGATGGTCAACATCCTGGCGAAGTCGCTGAGCGCGGGTACGGCGATCTCGGCGTACCCGCTGATGCTCTGGCCACGGTCGCTCACCGTGGAGGCGTACCTCTACATCTTCGAGACGCCGGTGCTCATGCGTTCGTTCGCCATCACGGTCTTCGTGACGGTGGTCGGGACCGCGCTCAACCTGTTCTTCACCACGACCGCGGCGTACGGACTGTCGAAGACCTACATCCCCGGCTACCGGTTCCTCATGTGGCTCGTCATCATCCCGATGCTCTTCGGCGCGGGCCTCATTCCCACTTACCTGCTGCTCAAGGGGCTGGGACTCATCAACAGCATCTGGGTGCTGATCGTCGTCGGCCTGGTGTCACCGTTCAACCTGATCTTGATGCGGAACTTCTTCTGGAGTCTGCCAGGGGAGATCGAGGAGTCCGCCCGCATCGACGGCGCGTCCGACCTGCAGGTGTTGTGGCACATCGTGCTGCCGTTGTCGAAACCGGTGATCGCGACGATCGGTCTCTTCTACGCGGTCGCCCACTGGAACGACTTCTTCACCGGCCTGTTCTTCCTGACCGACAGCTCGAAGTGGCCGCTGCAGGTGGTGATGCGGTCGATCATCATCGACCAGAGCATGCTCGGGATGGGCGGCGGGAACGCGCCGACGAACGACCTGCAGAAGCTCATCGTCTCCGCCGACAACATCAGGGCCGCGACGATCATCTTCTCGATCATCCCGATCCTGCTTGCCTACCCGTTCCTGCAGCGGTACTTCGTGAAGGGCATCATCCTCGGCGCCGTCAAGGGCTGAGCCCGTTTCCGAGGTTGTTGGAGGTTTTTCCGCGTAGATGCGGGAAAGCCTCCAACAACTCGAAGGGGCGGTGACGGCTGGCCGCACTGCTCAGCGCTGGCGCCGCCAGGGTCCGGTGATGGCGAATGTCGTCCCCGGGTTGTAGCAGTTGGCGTAGAGCGTCTCGCCGTCGCCCGAGAAGTCGACCCCTGCGAACTCGCCGTACGACGGTTTCTCCGGGGTCCCGACGTTCTGCCGGTTGCGCGCGAACGTGAAGACCTCGCCGCCGCCGGTGACGCCCAACAGGTGTTGTCCGCCGCCGTCGTCCTCGGCCAGCATCAACCCGCCGTACGGTGACAGGCAGATGTTGTCCGGACCCTCACCCGGTGCGTCCTCGCCGGGGTCGTAGCCGAAGATGAGGCTCAGCTCGAGGGTGTTGCTGTCGGGGATGTAGCGCCAGACCTGGCCGTCGTGGTCGGCCGTCGATCCGTCCTCGCTCCTTGCGAAGCTGGCGACGAAGTAGACACTGTCCTTGCCCCAGTAGCACCCCTCGAGCTTCTGCGAGTGGGTGATGCCGCCGGGACCGAAGTCCTGGAAGCGGATCGGGGTGGCTTCGGCCGACGGGTCGGGGACGTCCACCCATTCGACCGTGTCGAAGCTCGCCCCGACCTCGGTCACCATCGACAGGTCAAAGATGTCGGGCAGCCGCATCGCCTGCAGGGTGCCGCCGGCTCGCAGACTGCCGTGGCCGCCGAGCGGCTGCTTCGGAAGGAACCGATAGAAGAGCCCGAACGGAAGGTCGAAGGCGTCCTCGGTTTCGTAGACGACGCCGGTACGCGGATCGGTCGCCGTCGCTTCGTGGGCGAACCGGCCCATCGCCTCCAGCGGAGTGGGGTCGGCGTTGCGAGCGTTGTCGTACGGATCGACCTCGAAGATCCAGCCGTGCGTCAGCTCGCTGCCTTCGGGGCTTGCCTCGGTCTCCTCACAGGTCAGCCAGGTCCGCCACGGTGTGTGCCCACCGGCGCAGTTGACGAACGTGCCGCCGAGGCTGACGTACTCCTCCTTCAGTTCTCCGCGCGACGAGATCTCCAGCGTGGTGGTGCCGCCGGGACCCAACGGATCGTACGTATGGGAGGCCGGGCCCGGCACGCGATGCGCGACGTTCTCGCGGCACTCGTGGTTGCGGACCAGAATGGTTCCACGCCCGCGCCGGCCGGGGAACGCGGCCTGCCCGTCGAAACGGCTCGGCACAGTGCCGCCACCGGAACGCAGCGGCTCGCCCTCGCGGCTCAGGATGCGGTAGGAGAAGCCGCGTGGGAGGTCCAGATAGCCGCGCGAGTCGTCCACCAGCGGGCCGTAGCCCGTCGCCGGGCCGCTGCCGCCGGCGGCGGGGTTGGCGGCGAAGAGCGAGTCGACCGTGCCCGCCACTACCACCCCCAGGCCCACACCTCCGGATCGGTTCAGCAGGTCACGTCGCGAAATCGCCATGTGCCGCCTCCGCTCGTCGCTGGTGGCTCGCCGCCGTGCAGGCGTTTCGGGTCACGCCTCGCGGCGATCTGTGTTCGTCCTGCGAAGGATGGTCGCGATCGTCCCGCCTGGCAAGGTGGACCTGTGACCGAACCCTGTCGAGTGCGGCAGGTGTGACTATCCGGTCGGCGGGGGGAGAAG
>JBOHED010000468.1:0-6761 GCA_050700915.1 Actinopolymorphaceae bacterium
GTTTCGATGCCCCCTGAACGGTTACCAACTTCTTACGCCGACGGGTGAGTGCCGCGTACGCCATGTCCGAAGGGAGAGTGGCGGACCGCCATGAGCGAGGAGACGACCGGACCCGGCGAGACGGGGCAGCCTGGCGACGGAGCAGCGCACGACGAGACAGGCCGGCCGAATTCGTACGACGTCATCGTCATCGGCGGCGGCGCCGTCGGCGAGAACCTCGCACAGCGGGTGGTGATGCGCGGCCTCAGCGCGATCCTGGTCGAGGCCGAACTCTTCGGCGGCGAATGCTCCTACTGGGCCTGCATGCCGAGCAAGGCGCTGCTGCGTAGCGGTGAGGCGTTGCGTGCCGCCCGCTCCGTACCCGGCGCCGCCGAGGCGGTGACCGGGCAGCTCGACGTTCCCGCCGTCCTCTCCCGCCGCGACAAGTTCACCTCCCACTGGCACGACGCGAGCCAGGTGGAGTGGGCCGAGAACGCCGGCATCACGGTGCTGCGGGGCACCGCACGACTCGACGGTACGAAGCGGGTGGTCGTCCAGCCGGCCAACGACTCGCCGCCCCGCGTGCTCGAGGCCCGCCACGCCGTCGGGGTCTGCGTGGGCTCGAGAGCCGCCATGCCGCCGATCCCGGGCCTGCACGAAGCGGGCCCATGGACCAGTCGCGAAGCGACCAGCGCCAGGGAGGCACCGAAGCGGCTCGCGATCCTCGGCGGCGGCGTCGTCGGCTGCGAGCTCGCCCAGGCCTGGTCCGACCTCGGCTCGCACGTCACCCTGCTGGAGATGGCCGACCGCCTGCTCCCGATGCTCGAGTCCTTCGCCGGCGAGCACGTCGCCCGCGGGCTGCGCGACGCCGGCGTGGAGGTGCGTACGTCCACGACGGTCCGCTCGGTCTCCCGCGACAACGACGGGCCCGTCGTGCTCACCACCGACGGCGACGACGTCAGCGCCGACGCCGTCCTCGTCGCCACCGGCCGCGCGCCCCACACCGACGCGCTCGGGCTGGAGACCGTCGGCCTCGAACCCGGCACGTGGCTCGACGTCGACGACAGCTGCCGCGTCACGGGTGTCGAGGGCGGCTGGCTCTATGCGGCCGGCGACGTGAACCACCGGGCGCTGTTCACGCACATGGGGAAGTACCAGGCCCGCGCCTGTGGTGACGCGATTGCCGCACGCGCCCGTGGCGAGCACGCCCAGCCGGTCGCCTGGTCGCCGTACGCCGCCACCGCCGACCACGGCGCCGTCCCGTCCGTGGTCTTCACCGACCCGCAGGTCGCGACCGTCGGGCTCACCGAGGACCAGGCGCGCGACGCGGGCATGGTCGTGCAGGCGGTGGAGTACGACGTGAGCAATGTCGCGGGCGCAGCACTCCACGCCGACGGCTATACCGGACACGCGAAGATCGTCGTCGACCAGGAACGACTCGTGATCGTCGGATTCACCGCGGTCGGCCCCGAGATCGGCGAACTCCTCCACGCCGCCACGGTCGCCGTCGTCGGCGAGGTACCGCTGCACCGACTCTGGCACGCCGTACCCGCCTATCCCACCGTCAACGAACTGTGGCTCCGGTTGCTGGAGACCTACGGCATGTGACGCATGCACCCCGAGATTCGGGCGTACGAAAGAACCGTCCGCGCTCGCTCAGCCGCCGGGCGAGGTGAAGTAGCGCCCTCGCCGGTGCAGGAGCGGGTCGTTCTCCTCGCCGAGTTCGACACGTTCGATCTCCGCCTCGACGGCCAATGCCCATCCGAACGGCCGGGCCTGCCTGAGCCGGCAGCCTGCCCACGTCTGCACGGTGGTCGGCACGGGACCCCAGTCGGTGTCGGTCCACTCGGCCAGCCGGAACGCCCCACCCGGCGCTGGCATCAATCCACCGAAGGCGTCGGCCAGCGCGCGGTGCTCCCAGCGCAACACCGAGACCGCGAACCGGCCGGTGGATTCGAGCAGCGCCCACAGTTCGGAGTCGCCGTCGACGAGTCCCCAGACCAGGCCGGGGTCGCCGTCGGCCACGACGACGGCGGAGACCGGAAGTGCCGCCCGCTGCGTACGTCCCGACCTGGCATCCGACCCCGATGAGACGGCACCGGTCGAGCCGGCACCGGTCGAGTCGGCGCCGGTTTGGACGGCGCCGGTTTGGACGGCACTGGTAGAGACTGCGCCGGTCGTCACGGCTCCGGTCGACCACAACGTCACCGGCGCGGCGAGTCGGCCCCGCAGCCGGCGTACCGGATTCCGCTCGTGCGGCGGAGGCAGGAACGGGTTGGTGCCATGCACCTGCCCGCCGCTCTCGTCGCCGCTTTCCTGTGGGGGCACGGTCCAAGCCTGCCTCGGGTCGCCAGGACGTGCGCGCCCGGCCCGCCGGTACCGCTGAAGCCGCGCCAATCCTTCCGCTCTCCGCGAACGTCACGAACCCGTTCACATCTCGTCAAGGCTCCGATATCTCTCCGTTACCCGCGGTGCGTAGCGAGTTCTTCACTTAGGGCGTCCGGACATTGATACTCGGCGGCCGAAGGGGGTGCGGCGTGAGAGGATGAGGGCCTTCGTCGATGACGGCGGTCCGGGGTCATATGTGTATGTCTGGATTCCTGGCTGGCGTCTGGGGGCAACCGAGGGAGTGTGGTCGCCGTGAGTCTTCTCGACCATCAGATCCACCAACTCTCCGCATCCGCGCGTACACGCCTGGAGAAGGATGAGATCGAGCTGACGCAACGTCGCGCCGAGCTTGTCGCCGAACAGGGCAGTGACACGGGCGGCGACCTGGTAGACCAGGCGTCGTTCGCCACCCAGCAGATCGAGATCGAGTCCATCGATCGGCGGGTGGCCCGGATCCGCGACCTCCTGTCGGCGACGACGGTGGCAAACGACGCACCCGACGACACCGTCGCGGTGGGCTCGGTCGTCACGCTCCGCTTCGGCGATGGCAGCACCGAGACCTACCAGGTCGGTCTGATCGAGGAGCAGGCGGGCGATGTCGTCGCGCTCACACCGACCAGCCCGCTCGGCCAGGCGCTGATGGGTCACCGGATCAACGACAAGGTGACCTACGACGCGCCGGTGGGCGAGCTCACCGTCGAGATCGTCGAGGTTCGGGCCGCCTGACCGCGCCCCGCGCCACCTGGCGTACTCCGTGGCGGGAACTTTTCCACAGGTTCGCGTCCTGCTCCCGTCAAGGGGCACCGCAATGAGAGCACAATCGGGGTATCTCAGCGGGCGGATACCGAAGGAACCTGGCCATGTCCGACGTGCTTGGCCTCGATCGGAACATGCGCGAGGCGTACCAGCTCCTCCTCCAGGGCAACGTGTCCACGGCCGTACGCATGACGGAACGGCTCGGCATCTCCCGCGCCCAGGGCGACCGGGTGGTCGCGCGACTCACCGCGGCCGGCCTCGTGGCGGTGTCGCCGGAGGACCCGGCCCGGCTCGTCCCCCTCGACCCTCGGCGCGGACTCGGCCCGACCATCGCCCGGCGACAGGCAAAGCTCCTTGCCCAGCAGCATGAACTGTCCCGCAGCCAGGAGGCGTTCGCCGCGTTGGTAGCGGCGTACACCAGTTACGACGGTTCGGGCTCGACCGCTCCGGAGGAGCTGTCCCGGAGCGGTGCGGCCGTACGCGGCCGGGTCGAGGACATGCTCGAGGCCGCGCGGTCGGCGGTGATGTGCTTCCTCGCCGAGGGTTCGCGCGGGATCGCGCTCGGCGTCTCCACCGGCGCGATCGAGAAGGCGATCGACCGCGGTGTGTCCGTACGCGCGATCTACGCGGGCAGCATCATGGCCGACGACGCCGTACGGGCACAGGTGCGGTGGCTGGTGTCCCGCGGCGGCAGTGCCCGGACCGCTCCGTCCCTGCCCCCCGCCATGCTGGTGGTCGACCGGATGACGGCCATCGTGCCCGCCGAGCCGAGTACGGCGGCGGCGTTCATCGTGCACAACCGCGCACTGGCGGCTGCGCTCTCCGAGCTGTTCGACCTGGTCTGGGGCGAGGCACGGATCGCGGCGCCCGCCCTTCCGCAGGTCCGCGCCGCCGACGGTCCGACGCCTCAGGAGCGCGACCTGCTCCGCCTCCTCGGTCGCGGGATGACCGACGCGTCGGCCGCGCGCCAGCTCGGGGTCTCCTTGCGTACGGTCCGGCGGATGATGGCCGAGTTGATGACGAGGCTCGACGCCCGGAGCAGGTTCGAGGCGGGCCTTCGGGCTGCCGAACGCGGCTGGGTTTCAGGATCAGAGGCGGCAGCGCTGCGGCGGTCCGGTTCCGCGCCCGACGCACCCGCTGCCATGAACGGCTGACACATGCCCCGCAACTGCCCAGCACCCTCCTTCCGTCACCGGGTTCAGCCGTAGCCGAGTTCGTGCAGGCGGTCGTCGTCGATGCCGAAGTGGTGCGCGATCTCGTGGACGACGGTGATGTGTACCTCCTCCACGACGTCCTCGAACGTCTCGCAGATCCGCAGGGTCGGGTTCATGAAGATCAGGATCCGGTCGGGCAGCACGCCGGCATAGCTGTCGCCGCGTCCGGTCAGCGGCGTACCGTCGTACAACCCGAGCAGGTCACCCTCCCCCGGCGGCGGATCGTCCTCGACGAGTACCACCACGTTGTCCATCAGCTGGGCGAGCTCCCCCGGCACCTCGTCGAGCGCCTCCGACACCAGGCCTTCGAACTTCTCCCGCGACATCTCCAGCACGCCACCATTCTCGTCCGCCCTGATTGCGCGGTGGGCGGGCTGGTGGGGTACAACGGTGGGGATGCCCGATCACCCGGTGGCTGACCTGCGAGGTCGCACAGTCGCTGTCGCCAGAGCACTCTGGCAGTACGCGCGGCTTTTGCGGCGATTGGCCGACCGGGTGGTCCCGCGCCTCCGGCGTCCGGCCATGATCGTGGTCCTCGCGGTCGTCGCGTACGCCGGTGCATGGTTCGGAATCGCCCTCTTCGGCGGGACCCAGCAGCCGGTCGGCCCGGTCGAGACGACGATGCGGCTCGTCCCCTCGTGGCGCGGCGAGTCCGTCCTGTCCCTCCCCCCGCTCGGCACCCTCGAACTCGACACCCACAACAGCCCGGTCCAGCTCCAGATCTCCGTCGACCGGATCAACCAGGAGGCCGCGGAGCGGATCTTCGCCGACCCGAAGGTGCTCAGCAGCATCGAGCCGGTGATCATTCGCGACCTGCGGGCCGGTGTCTACGCCACGGCGACGAAGGCTCTCGTGATCGGGACCCTCAGCGCGATGCTCGTGACCCTCATCGTGGCGCGCCGCCGGACGCCGACGATCATCGCGGGCGGGGCGATGGCGGTCACGATCGTCGCGGTCTTCGGCGTCGCCACCCTGACCATCGACCCGCGCGCCGTCACCGAACCCAAGTACACCGGACTCTTGACCGGCGCCCCTTCGCTGATCGGCAACGCCCGCGACATCGCCGAGAACTTCGACGCCTACGCGGACGAGCTCACCCGGCTGGTCACGAACGTCACCAAGCTGTACGACGTGACGTCGGCCCTTCCTGCGTACGAACCCGAGGACGACGTGATCCGCGTCCTGCACGTCTCCGACCTGCACCTCGGCGAGCACGCCTGGGACGTCATCGACTCGGTCACCCGCCAGTACTCCGTCGACGTGATCGTCGACTCGGGCGACATCACCGACCATGGCCTCACCGCCGAGAACTACTTCCTGGAGCGGATCCCCTCCCTGCGGGTTCCGTACGTCTGGGTCCGCGGCAACCACGACTCGGTGGAAACCGAGGAGGCCATGCGTCAGCTGCCCAACGTCGTCGTGATGGACGGCCGGGTGAAGACGGTGGAGGGCATCCGCTTCCTCGGCGCGGGTGATCCCCGCTTCACACCGGACCGGGACGGGCGTGACATCGCGGCCGAGACCGAGGCGGTCGCGCGTCAGGCCGTCTCCATCGCCAAGGTGGCGAAGAGGACCAAGCCGCCGGTCGACGCGATCGTCTACCACGACAGCGCGGGCGCGGCATTCTTCGACGGGCACGCCTCGCTGCTGCTGACGGGGCACGGCCATGAACGCCCCAACCTCGTACTCCCGGGTGGCAGTCGACTGATGCAGGAGGGTACGACCGGCGGCGCCGGGCTGCGCGCCCTCGAGAAGGACACGCCGGCGCCGATCGAACTCTCGGTCCTCTACCTCGACCGGTCGTCGCGCGAGCTCCAGGCCTGGGACGAGATCACGCTGGGCGGGCTGGGGCTCACCTCGGCCAAGATCGACCGGCACCAGGTGCAGCCCGACGAGGAGACCACGACGCCGAGTCCGATCCCAAAGCCGACAGGCCCCGTGCCCACGAGCCCGGTGCCGACGCCGACGATCACCCGGCTCCCCGAGGGCGAGCAGTCGCCGTCCGATTCGTCCTCTCCCTCGTCGCCTGAACCGGGATCATCCGGTACAGCGGACTCGGAGGAGACCGTGACGGAGAGCCCGGCGGCGCCGCGCTAATCGATCCGGCGGGTGCCGGTCGGGCGCCGGGTGTGCCCAGTTTGGAGTGGGGATCGGCGTACCCATAGACTTGGGCGGTCCCTGACGGCGGAGCGTTCCGCTGCAGCTTGCCCTCATCGTCTAGAGGCCTAGGACGCCGCCCTTTCAAGGCGGTAGCACGGGTTCGAATCCCGTTGGGGGCACGACCTGCGTGGTGCGATAGATTCGTCAGCGCTGGTAAGGCATGGCCCCGTAGCGCAGCTGGTTAGCGCGTCGCCCTGTCACGGCGAAGGTCGCGGGTTCGAGTCCCGTCGGGGTCGCTGCGGTGGCCGGTGTGAGCCGGTCACC
>JBOHED010000469.1:0-2678 GCA_050700915.1 Actinopolymorphaceae bacterium
CTCGAGTACCCCCGAAAGGGCCTTTCCGCTCGACTTGCATGTGTTAAGCACACCGCCAGCGTTCGTCCTGAGCCAGGATCAAACTCTCCGTCGAAAACCAACAGAAAGCCAAAACGGCTCCCAAAAACACAAAACCCACAACACACACCCAAACCACAGGCACACGCCATGAGCCAACAAACAACAAAAAACCATCGACTATCGGCACGCTGTTGAGTTCTCAAAGATCAGACCGCCGCGGCAACCAACACCGTGGCTGAACTACACAACTGTACCCACCTGATGCCGCACCAAACAACTTCGTGTGGCAGATAATGGGCCCCAGCCCACCTGACCTAGCTGGCACGTGCACGCACGTAGCCACCCAGGCGCAGTCTCAGCTGGAGTTCCTCGCTGGATCGGCCGCCTCTCGGCGTCCCGCACTCCGTGCGAGGCGAGTAGAACCATACGTACACCGCCAAGCAGAGTCAAATCGACCCCGCGTGAGCCGACAGGTCGGTCTACCCCGCCCGCTCCACTCACCGATCCGCGATCCCTGCGGTCCGGTGAACGCCCTGGTCAGGGGACTGGCCACGGCGTCGACGCTGCTCCCGTTGATCAGCTCGGTGCGGAGTGTCACTGCCTCCTCCACTTACGCCGAGTCGTAGGATCGCGACGTTCCTGGGGCCAGTCGGGTTCTCCTCAAGAGCCGGCCCACCCGCCCGCACGCTCAGCGGCCAACGAGCGTGAAGCTGGCGGGTGCCCATGTCCGACGTACCACTGCTTCTCGTCGACGGTCACAACCTGCTGTGGCGGGCGTGGTTCGGCTTCCCGGCCCGGGTCAGGAGTCGCGACAAGACCCGTGACCTGACCGGCGTCTTCGGATTCTTCGCGTTGGTGCGCGTGGCGATCCGCGAACTTCCCGCGCCGCCGGAGGTGGTGGTGGTGGTCTTCGACGGGGAGAACGCCTGGGCGGACCGTTCGGCAGTCGATCCGCGCTACAAGGCACACCGATCGACCGATGATGCTGCGATGGCACCGATCAGGTCTCTCGGCGACGTGATACGAGGCCTGGACGCGGTCGAGGTCCGTCACCTCTGCGTCGACACGGCGGAGGCGGACGACCTGATCGCCAGTGTCGTCGGGCAGTGCAGGAAGAAGTCGCCGGAGCGTCCGGTATGGATCATGTCGACCGACCGGGACTTCTACCAGGTGCTCGACGTACGTACGCGCATCCTCAACACCGCCAGGCGCCCGGGCCAGCGGGTCGTCGACCGACAGGAGATCGAAGCCCGGTTCGGTGTCACGCCAGAGCAGTGGTGCGACCGGGCGAGCCTGGTCGGCGACCCGGCCGACGGGATCCGTGGAGTACGCGGTGTGGGTACCGTCACCGCGGCCCGTCTCCTCGCCGGCGGCCTGAGCGTGGAGCAGCTTCGGTCGTCGGGCCGTCTCGTGGGGCGGGTCGGCGTATCCGTCCGCGAGTCGCTCGAGGACGTCGGACGGTGGAAGCGGATGGTACGCATGCGGACCGACCTACCGCTGCCGGCTCAACTGCTCAGGGGTACGGCCTCCCCGGAGCTGCCGAGGGCCCCGGTGGTCGTGGAGATGCTCGACCTGTGGTGACCATGAGGGGTTCGTCGGCCTCCCGGCTGACGAACCCCCCTTATAGCTGGTCGCCAGAGCTCAGGACGGCTTCTGGTCGCCAGGCTGCTGGCCATCGGGCTGGTCATCGTCGACGACCTCGGCCTCGACCACGTCGTCGTCGCCCGCATCCGTGCCAGCGGTCGCCGAGCCGTCGGGCCCGGTGCCGGGGGCCTCGCCGTCGGCCGCCTGGTCCTGGGCCTGCGCCTGCTGGGCCGAGGCGTACATAGCCTCACCGATCTTGGTCCGGGACGCCGAGAGCGTGTCGAACGCGGCCTTGAGGGTGTCGTGGTCGTCGCCCTCCAGCGCCTTCTTGACCTCCGCGATGTCACGCTCCACCTCGGACTTGACGTCGGCGGGGACGCTCTCGGTGTTATCGGTGAGGAACTTCTCGGTCTGGTAGACGAGCGTGTCGGCCTGGTTGCGAAGCTCGGCTGCCTCACGCCGCTTGCGGTCCTCCTCGGCGTACTGCTCGGCGTCCCGGACCATCCGGTCGATGTCGTCCTTCGGCAACGCCGAACCACCGGTCACGGTCATCTTCTGCTCGCGCCCCGTGCCGAGGTCCTTCGCCGACACGTGGACGATGCCGTTGGCATCGATGTCGAACGTCACCTCGATCTTGGGTACCGCCCGGGGTGCCGGTGGAAGGCCGGTGAGCTCGAAGTTGCCGAGCGACTTGTTGTCCGACGCCATGGCGCGCTCGCCCTGGTAGACCTCGATGAGGACCGAGGGCTGGTTGTCCGACGCCGTGGTGAAGATCTCCGAGCGCTTCGTCGGGATGGTCGTGTTGCGTTCGATCAGCTTCGTGAACACACCACCGCGGGCTGCCGTCTGGCCGGTCGCGATGCCAAGGGAGAGCGGGGTGACGTCGAGCAGCAGGACGTCCTTGACCTCGCCCCCGAGCACACCTGCCTGCAAGCTGGCACCCACGGCGACCACCTCGTCGGGGTTCACACCCTTGTGGGCCTCCTTGCCGTTGAGCAGCTCCTTGACCAGGTCGGCTACCGCAGGCATCCGGGTCGACCCACCCACCAGGATCACGTGGTCGATCTTCGCGA
>JBOHED010000470.1:0-16986 GCA_050700915.1 Actinopolymorphaceae bacterium
GGCCGCGATCGCCGCCTGGGCCGACCGGAACTCCATCCGGTTGACTCTGTTCCACGGTCGCGGTGGCGCCCTCGGCAGGGGCGGCGGGCCGGCCAACCGTGCCGTGCTCGCGCAGGCGCCCGGCTCGGTCAGTGGGCGGTTCAAGCTCACCGAACAGGGCGAGGTCATCTTCGCCCGCTACGGCGACCCGGTCATCGCGCGCCGGCACATCGAGCAGGTCGCCGCGGCGACCCTCCTCGCCTCGACCCCGACCGTGGAGAAGCGCACCGCGACGGCGGCGGAAAGGTTCGCCCGGCTGGCCCGCACCATGGACGACGCGGCGCGCGCGGCCTACCACCGGCTGGTCCGCAGCCCCGGCTTCGCGGACTGGTTCACCGCCGTGACCCCCGTGGAGGAGCTGGGGCAGCTGCCGATCGGCTCGCGGCCGGCGCGCCGTGGTCTCGCGGTCTCCTCCCTGGAGGACCTGCGCGCGATCCCGTGGGTGTTCGCCTGGACCCAGGCCCGGGTCAACCTCACCGGCTGGTACGGCGTCGGCACCGGCCTGGAGGCGGTCGGCGATCTCGACGCGCTGCGACAGGCCTACGCAGAGTGGCCGCTCTTCGCGGTGACGCTGGACAACGTGGAGATGTCGCTCGCGAAGACCGACGCCCGGATCGCCCGGCGCTATCTCGAGCTGGGCCGCCGCCCGGACCTCGCCGAGCAGGTCCTGGACGAGCACGCCCGGACGACCCACTGGGTGCTCGCCGTCGCCGGTCACGAACGCCTGCTGGAGAACCGGCGCGTACTCGGCCGGGCGGTGGAGCTGCGCAACCCCTATGTGGACGCGCTGTCGTACCTCCAGCTCCGGGCGTTCCGGGTCCTTCGTACGGAAACACTGTCCGAAGGCGAGGTGGAACGCCTGCGTCGGCTGGTCCTCCTCACCGTCAACGGCGTGGCGGCGGGCCTGCAGAACACCGGCTGAGCCGCGCCCCTTGTGGCGGGCGGCGCGCGCTGACCGATGTGTCCGATCCGTTCAAGTGGGAACGCACCCTCCTGGGGCAGCATGACGGCATGGACATCGATCTCGACTTCGACATGGACCGGGCCGCGGCTTTCATGACGACCCATGCCCGGATCCTCGACCGGCGGCGCTTCGACCTGATCACCGGGCAGGGGAGGGCGGATGAGCTCGTCGCGGCCGTTGTGGCCTACCGCAACGCCGATGGCGGTTTCGGCTGGGGACTGGAGCCGGACCTGCGGTCGCCGGAGAGCCAGCCGGCGGGTGCGCTGCATGCCTTCGAGGTCTTCGAGGAAGCGCCAGGTGCCACCGGTGATCTGGCGAGCCGGCTGTGTGACTGGCTGGAGACGGCGACGCTGGCCGACGGTGGACTGCCGTTCGCGCTGCCCCTGACCGTCCGCGCGGGGTCGGCACCGTTCTGGGCCGAGGCCGATCCTTCCGTTTCCTCCCTGCATCTGACCGCTGCGGTCGTCGCGGCCGCCCACGGCGTGGCGCGGCAGGATCCGGCCGTACGCGACCATCCGTGGCTCGCACGCGCCACCGACTTCTGTTGGCGTCGCGTGAGCGAAGGAGACGACCCGCGCGGCACGCTCGAGCTCCGTTATGTCCTGATGTTCCTCGATGCGATCCATGCCCTACGCCCGGAGGCGGCGACCGAGCTGGACCGCCTGAGCCGGCTGCTTCCGGACACGGGAACCCTGCCGGTCGAAGGCGGCGCCGAAGGCGAGGCCCTGCACCCGCTGGACTTCTCCCCGTTGCCGGACCGTCCCCTCCGTGCCGCGCTGAGCGAGGATGTGATCGCCGCGGACCTGCGGCGGCTCGCGAGTCTTCAGCAGGAAGACGGCGGCTGGATCATCGACTTCGTCTCCCGCTCCGCGGCCGGCGCCCTCGAATGGCGCGGCTACGCGACCGTCGGGGCGCTCAAGGTCCTGCGGACGCACCAGCGAGGGTGACGGGACCGGCGCAGGGCGTTTTGGCGCAGGGGTCCCCTCATCCAAAAATGGGCTGCGGGTGCCGGCATCGGCAATGCCTCGCGTCTTGCGATCGCCTCGGATATATGGATAGACATCTGACCTAAGGCGCATCCGTACGTCGCGAGAAGGGTCACCCAGATGCCGGCACCGCAAGCGTCAGTCGACAAGCTCCGCGAACGCCGGTTCGGGCTGTTCGTCCACTGGGGTCTCTACGCCCTGCCCGCCCGGCACGAGTGGGTGAAGAAGCGGGAGCAGCTGACCGACGAGCAGTACCAGCCGTACTTCGACCACTTCGACCCCGATCTCTACAACCCGCGGGTCTGGGCGCAGGCGGCGCGCGGGGCCGGCATGAAGTACACCGTGCTCACCACCAAGCACCACGAGGGCTTCTGCCTGTGGGACTCCGACCTCACCGACTACAAGGCGACGAACACGCCCGCCGGCCGCGACCTGCTGCGCCCGTTCGTCGACGCGTTCCGCGCGGAGGACCTCGGCGTCGGCTTCTACCACTCGGTGATCGACTGGCACCACCCCCACTACACCGTCGACGCGATGCACCCGCGGATCGAGGACGCCGAGTTCCGCACCCGCGAGACCGAACCGGGCAAACGCGACATCGCGGTCTACCGGGCGTACCTCCACGGGCAGGTCGAGGAACTGCTCACCCGCTACGGCGACGTCGACGTGATGTGGTTCGACTTCTCCTACCCGGGCCGCGACGCGTACGGTCTGCCCGGCAAGGGCCGCGAGGACTGGGACTCTCGGGCACTCGTCAAGCTGGTCCGCGGCCTGCAGCCGGACGTCCTCATCAACAACCGGCTCGACTACCCCGGTGACTTCACCACCCCCGAGCAGTTCCAACCGCACACCGCGCCGACCATCGACGGCAGAGAAGTGCCCTGGGAGGCGTGCCAGACCCTCAACGGCAGTTGGGGGTACGACCGGGACAACCTCGACTGGAAGTCGCCCGACCTGCTGGCGCGGATGCTGGTCGACTCCGTCTCGAAGGACGGCAACCTGCTGCTGAACGTCGGCCCCACCGGGCGCGGGGAGTTCGACGAGCGGGCGCTGGCCACACTGGAGGAGATCGGTCGCTGGACCCGCCGCAACGGGCGGGCGATCTACGGCGCGGGCCGCTCGGAGTTCACCCCTCCGGCCGACGCGCGCTACACCCAACGCGGGAACCGGCTCTATCTTCACCTGTTCGCCTGGCCGTTCCGGCACGTACACCTGCCGGGGTTGGCAGGGAGGGTGAGGTACGCGCAGTTGCTGCACGATGCCTCAGAGGTCAGGTGGCGGGAGTACGCCGGCTCGTCAGGTGACGGCAACACATCCTTGCGCGGCATCCCCGCCGGCACGGTGACCCTCGACCTGCCGATCCAGCGCCCGAACGAACTCGTCCCCGTCGTGGAGATCTTCATGAGCTGAACGACGAGCTTCTGGGCTGAACAATCCGGCAGCCCGAGAGCAGGGACAAGACCTCCAGCGGCAAGCGCGGGACACAGCAAGTAGCTACCCGCCACTCGTGACCCCGTCGTAGACCTGGCGGGTCCGGATCGCCGCCTCGTGCCAGCTGAAGTGCGGGACCACGTTGGTCAGTGCTCGGCGGGAGATGTCCTGGGCCATCCGGGGCCGGCGGAGCAGTTGGTTCACACTCGCCGCAAGAGCCGACGGGTCGCGTGGGCGAGTGAGGAGGCCGGTCTGCTGGTGGGTGATGTACTCGGCGAACCCGCCGACTTCGCTCGCGACCACCGGGGCTCCCGCGGCCATAGCCTCCAGCCCGACCAGCCCGAACGGTTCGACATGGCTGGGAAGTACGACGACCGCGGCTTTGCCGAGCTCTCTCGCCAGCTCCGCGCCAGCGAGCCTGCCGAGGAACGCGACACCGCGGTCGAGACCGTGCTCGGCGGCGACTCGCTCCAGCTCGCCGCGATACCACCCGTCCCCGATGACATTCAGGCGCAGGTCGGAATGCTGCCGACGCAGAAGTGCCAACGCGGCCAGGAGGTCCTGGCAGCCCTTGGCGGGGACCAGCCGACCGAAGAACACGAGGAGTTTTCGGTCCCGTGGGCAGTCGGTCGTGGTGAAGGTCGCGGCGTTCACCCCTCCGGGAATCACGACCACGGGTCGTTCCGGGTACCTTCCGGCGACGACTCTCCTCATCGCGGTGCCGCAGACGATGATGTGGCTGGCCGCCGCGGCGAGGTCGGCCTCCCACCTGAGCCGTTGAGCCGACCGTACGGCGTCGCTGCGGTCAAAGGTGTCCACATCCGCATGGATGGTGGCGACGACGGGAGTTCCGGTCGCCCGCGCTAGAGCGCACGCGGCTGGCGCGACCATCCAGTCGTGTGCGTGCAGGACATCCCACGGTCCTGTGGCGGCAGCGACGCCACTCACCATGGCGAGGTTCATGCGCAGGTCACGAGGCAGGCCGCCCGGGTCGCCGCCGTCAGCCATATCTCCGCCATGGATGCGGACCTTGCCGTCTGCGCCACCCTTGCCGGGTAGGGCGACGTGCACCTCGACGTTGCGGGCGGTCAGAGCGCGCGCCAGCTCCTGGACATGCCGACCGAGGCCGCCACGAAAATCCGGCGGGTACTCCAGGGTGAGGGACAGGATTCTCATCTCCGCTAGGACATCAGATGGCGGAGTGCTGCACCGGCGGAGTCACCGATACATCCGTAAACGGCCAACGATCAGGTGTTGTCGCCGCACCACAAGTGCGTAATCTTGACAAAAACCCAACGCCGGCTGCGGGCGCAGGCTCCGTACTGCCGAGAAAGTGGGAGTCATCGACACGACGCGGGGTTCAGATCTCGCAGTCTTCGCTATCAATCGGCCCGACATGACGGTGGGTATCGTGAGCCACTTCTTCCCACCAGACCTGGGCGGCATCCCGCGCCTCCACAGCTATGCTGTCCGCGACTATCCTCGATTCGGCGTGCGTCCGGTCGTGGTGACCCGACAGTCGGACCAGCCGAACGAAGTCCACGCACAGAGCGAAGACGACGTACACAGAGTCGCTGGATACGGGCAGGTCTTCGAGGCCGCCAGAGCTGCCTTGGGCGGCCGCCGCCGCGGCACCAGACTCTTCACCAGCCACGAGTTCGGCCGGCAGATCAGCGCGGTCTCGGCGAAAGTGGTTGACTTGTTTCGGCGACACGACGTCTCTCTGGTTAACTCGCACATCTACGCCGACCTTCGGATCGGCGTGCGCGTGGCCGACGAGCTTGCCGTACCGCATGTCCACATGGCGCATTCCGCCTACCGATCCGACGAGTTCGTCCAGGAGGAAGCCGAACGGCTCGGAACCGACAGCCCCATCGCTCTCCAGGAGGAGATCAAGGCAACGTTGAAGTCTGCTCCGGTCGACGTCTACGTCGTCCACACTGAGTACCTGCGCGGGAAGTACGTAGAACTCGGAGTCGACGCGGACCGAATCGTCCGCGTGCCACCGGGAGTCGATTTGGCCGTCTTCCGTCGAGATCAGCGGGCAGCCGACCTGATCCGGAACCAGTTTCGGATCGGAGATGAGGTCGTCATCACCTGTCCGACGCTGCGAAAACACGGCTTCGACCTTCTTCTCCATGCGTTCGCCCGGCTGACCAAGCGGCTTCCCAAGCCCGCCCGGCTCGTGTGCTGCGACATCGACCGCCTACCACCTGAGCACGCCACACTGGCCAGGAAATTGAAGGTGGACGGTAGGATCATCTGCTCGTCCATCCCAGCGGCCGCGATGGCCGGCCTCTACTCGGCCAGCCATGTTGTGGTGCTGTGCTCCACCGAGGAGGGCATCGGGCTTCCGGTACTGGAAGCCCGAGCCTGCGGCACGCCGGTGGTCGCCCACCGATTCGGGCCTTTTCTCGAACTCGTCAGAGATCAGGAGGACGGCCTGCTGGTAGACGTCGGCGACGTGGACGGGCTGGCCGACGCACTTGAATCCGCCGCCACCGATCCGGAGCTACGCCAGAGCCTTGTGCGGCAAGGCCTCGCGACGATTCATCGTTATCCGCACACCAATCTCGCCCCGCAGTACATTAAGGTCTTCCGCACGGTCCTCGAACAACCCATCGGTAAATGGGACCCGACCGCCATCCCCCACTGATGGTTCGCTCGGGACAGGGCGTTCGGTGTCGGGTGCTTGTCGATGAGCGGCCGGCCGGACCGGATGCTGCGTGGTGGGATTGGCAGAGTCGCGCATCAATCTCATGGGGGAGCGCATGCTGTATGAGACATCTCCACCAGTAGCGGCAACGAGGTGGCTCCGGCGGCTGGCTGGTCGCTGCTGGCAGCATCGGGTCCCGCTCGTCATCACGTTCGGCGCGAGCCTCCTGACCGCGGCCCTCATGGCCGCGGCACCACTCCTCGTCCGTGCAGTCGTCGACAACGCCATCCTCGCGACCACGACACCCATCGGTCCCTGGCTGCTCGCCTTGTGCGCGCTTGGTCTGGTTCGCTTTGGCACGGCAGTCACTCGTCGCTACTTCGCTGGCAAGCTGGCACAGGGAGTCGAGTACGACCTTCGTACGCAGATCTTCGACACCCTTCAGCGGTTGGATGGCCCGGCTCAGGACAGACTGCGCACTGGGCAGGTGATCAGTCGCGCGGTCGCCGACCTCGAACTCATTCCCAGGGTCCTGACCATGGCGCCTCTGGCGGTGACGAACCTCGTCACGTTCGTGTCCGCCCTCGTCATCATGCTGTTCCTTTCTCCTCTGCTGGCCTTTGCGGCGTTGTCCGTACTGCCGGTAATGGCCTACCTGGGATGGAAGTCGCGCACGCTCATCTTCCCGTCGCGACTTAACTCTCAGCAACGCACGGCCGATGCCGCTGAAGTGGTCGAACACGCGGTGTCCGGCGTTCGTGTCGTCAAGGGATTCGGACAGGAGCATCGCGAGGTCGAACGCTACTCCGCGGCGGCCCGGCTGATGTACGCAGCGCAGCTACGGGCCGCGCGAATGATCGTCAGGATCGCGCCGTTGATGACCGCCGTACCGGTCATTGGTCAGGTCGGGATTCTCGCGCTGGGTGGGTATCTGGCCCTGCATGGACAGATCACGCTCGGAACGTTCCTGGCGTTCGTGTCCTACCTCGCCGCGTTACTGAATCCGGTCAGGATGTTCGTGAGCATCCTTGTCGAGGGCCAACGCGCCGGGGCGGGATTCGTTCGGATCCTCGAGATCCTGGACCACAAGCCGACTGTCGTCGAACGCTCCGATCCGGTGATCCTGCGACCCGGACCATCAGCTGTCGAGTTCGACGACGTGAGCTTCCGCTACGAGGCGGGAAGCGTCCTCTCCGGGTTCGCTCTGCGGCTGGTGCCGGGGGAGACCGTCGCCCTGGTTGGCAGTTCCGGGTCAGGCAAGACCACGGCCGCGATGCTGCTGCCCCGGTTCTACGATCCGACGTACGGAACGGTCAGGGTCGGTGGTGTTGACGTCCGTGAAGTCGCACTGTCCTCGCTCCGGGAGCGGGTGGGGGTGGTCTTCGAGGAGCCGTTTCTCTTCTCCGACACGGTGAGATCGAACATCGCCTACGGGCGGGTCGGAGCGACCGATGAGCAGATCTTCGCGGCGGCCAGGGCCGCGGAGGTGGAGGATTTCATCCGCTCCTTGCCGGACGGTTACGACACGGTCGTCGGTGAACGTGGATACACCTTGTCAGGGGGACAGCGGCAGCGCTTGGCGTTGGCGCGGGCATTGGTCTGTGATCCCGATCTGTTGATCCTCGACGACGCCACCTCCGCGGTCGACGCGCAGGTCGAGGAGGGCATACACGCGACCCTGCGCCGGGTGACACGGGACCGCACGACCTTGCTGATCGCCCACCGGCACAGCACACTGCAACTCGCTGACCGAATTGCGGTGCTGGATGACGGAAGTGTCGTCGACACCGGAACCCATCTGGAGTTGCTGGAACGCTGTGAGGTCTACCGGCACCTCGTCACCGGCGATGACGCGGGCCCCCCCGGGCCACACCCGTCGCCGACGACCGGACCGTCGGCAACAGCCGACGACGTCGACCGGTCGTACGCCGGCGTACGGGCCCCCCGCGGAACCTCGCCTTATCCCGATGCGGATCCTGGAATCGACGAAGCCGCGGCACGAGCTGAGGAGCCGGGCTTCACATTGCCCGGCCTGATGCGGCCATTCGCTCGGCAGATCGTGGTCGGCCTCACGTTCATCGCCCTTGTCTCCCTGGCAAATCTCGCCATGCCGACACTGATCCGCCTTGGTGTGGATGACGGCGTCCGCCGCCAGGATCTCGGCGCGCTCCTGGCAGTCTCCGCGGTCGCCCTCGTGGTGGCGGGAACGAGCTTTGCGTTCGACATCCTCGGGATGACGGTCAACGCGCGCACCGGTGAACGCATGCTCTACACGCTTCGCGTGAAGATGTTCTCCCACCTGCAACGGCTCGGCCTGGACTTCTACGAACAAGAGCCGGCTGGACGCACGATCACCCGGATGACAAGTGATGTGAGGGACCTTTCCTGGTTCCTGCAGTTCGGCGGGCCGCAGTCCGCGTTGGGTGTGCTGCTTCTCCTGGGGACCGGCGCCGCGCTATTCCTCAACGACCCCGGGCTTGCGTGGGCCGTCATCGCCGTCTTTCCCGTCCAGATGGTCGGGGTCACCCTGTACCAGCGAGCCTCGTTGCGAACGTATACCCGGTTGCGGCATCGACTCGGCGATGTCAACGCCTATCTCGCGGAGAACATCGCGGGCCTGCGCGTCATCCAGGCGTGCGGACGGGAGGAGAGGAACTCCCAGACGTTCAGGTCGCTCTCCCGATGTTTCCGGATGATCCAGCAGCGCGCGCACCTGCAGGCGGGGCTCTTCACGTCCCTGCCGGACCTGCTCGTCGATCTCACGACGGCGCTCGTGCTCTTTGTCGGCGCGGGCCGATACGTGGCAGGAACCATTACGCCTGGGGAGCTCTTGGCCTTCCTGCTGTATCTCCAGATGTTCTTCGGTCCGGTGCAGCAACTGTCGACCGCGGCCAGTGAGCTCCAGCGGGCCAGAGTTGCCGTCCGGCGGGTGAAGGAACTGCTGGCGACGCCGTCGTCGACGCCGTACGTGTCGACGCGGAGCCCAGTCCACCGGTTGGGTGGGGAAGTCGTCCTGGACGACGTGCACTTCCGTTATCCCGGAACCACCACGGAGGCCCTGAGCGGGCTCTCCGTCACGATCGAGTCGGGCGAGACGGTCGCGGTCGTCGGCAGGACCGGCGCCGGGAAGTCGACGCTGATCAAGCTCATCTGCCGCTTCTACGATCCCACGTCGGGAGCGGTACGGGTGGACCGCTGCGACCTGCGGGAAATCGACACCGCCAGCTATCGACGCCGACTGGGGATCGTGCCCCAGGAGGCCTACCTCACGGTCGGCACGGTGCGCGAGGCCATCGCCTACGGGCGGCCGGACGCATCTCCGCAGGAGGTGAGGGCTGCCGCCGCGGCGGTCGGAGCGCACTCGATGATCACGGCTCTTCCCGGGCAGTACGACTTCGTCATCCGGGAGCGAGGGCGCAACCTCTCGGCGGGGCAGCGGCAACTGCTGGCCCTGGCGCGGGCCCAGATCATGGACCCCGACATCCTGCTGCTCGACGAGGCGACCTCAGCGCTGGATCTGGCGAGCGAGGCGGCGGTGCATCGCGCGGTGGAACGGATTTCCCGACCGCGCACAACGATCATCCTGGCGCACCGGCTCACGACAGCGCAGAGGTCGGATCGGGTTCTGGTGGTCGATGCCGGCAAGATCGTGGAAAGTGGTCCTCATGATGATCTGGTGGCGCAAGGAGCCTATTACGCACACCTGTGGCGAGCCTTCACCCGGCAGTCGGTCTCCCATCGGCGGAGCGGGTGTCCCATGGACTCCACCAGGCGCTGACCACGTAAGGACGACGTCATCGTGCGAGACAGCCGGGCGGATCTGCGTTCGCCTCTGATGGAGCAGGAGGTCCGACAGCACGTCGGTGACATGCCGCTGGAGGATCTCGGAGGAAACGCCAACCTCAACCTGCTGGTGTGCGGCAGCAGGCCCTATGTGGTCCGGGTGCACCGGCCCGGAATGACCCGGGCGCGCGTGCTTGCGCTCCGCGAACTCCGCCGACAGCTGCGCGCCCACTGCATCCTCGTGCCGATTCCCCTGCCCCTCGCCGGTAGCGACGTGGTACGAGCGGGCGATCGATGGATGGAGGCTGAGTCACACGAGCCGCACTCGCGCCCGACGTCCGCCCATCATCGGGAACTGGTCACGGCTCTCGCGGGTCTGCACCGGGCCATGGAGAGCTGCTGGCCTGCGTCATGGCCCGCGGCTGACCTACCGATGTACGCAAGCGTGGACCATCTCCGGAAGTGGGCCCGGGGCGTCGGCCCGGACATCAGGTCGAAACGACCCTGGAACGGCTATGTCGCACGGATGGAGTCGGTGATCTCGCGCTACGAAAGCGCCGAACGCGGCTTGGTCACCAGCGTCCGGTCCGTGCCGTTGCACGGCGACTACAGCGCTGGAAACGTGGGCTTCGCCGGGTCGGGCGAGCCGGTCTTCTTCGACTTCGACACGGCACGGACCGGACCGCGGATCCAGGAGGTGGCCTCGGCGGCGGTGCGGTTCGCCGACGACAGCACAGGCTCCGGCGCACGGGCCTCGGAACGGACCGCGCTGATGTGGCGGATGATCGAGGAGTACGAACATGGCGCCGAGGTCCCGCTGACCACGATCGAGTGGAGCGCACTGCCGGTCGAGGCGTCCAGAGTCGAGCTGTGTCTGGCGGTGCGCCGTTGGTTCCGGTCTGGCGCCGCGACCGCATGGGAGCATCTGGAGCGCGGTCTCCGCACGGCCGAGCGTGCCCTGTCGTAGCCCACACCGGGAGACGGCTGGTGAACGCATAGGCTGGCGATATGGCTTCGAGTTCGCCGTACGTCGACCTCGACCGGCCGCCCCTGCGCGCCGGCAACCTGCGGCGTGCCCTCACCGGTCCTGGCCGGTTCGTGAGCGACCTGCAGGTCGTGGCGGAGACCGGATCGACCAACGCCGAGCTGCGCACCCGTGCCCTCGCCGGCGCCCCCGAGGGCAGCGTTCTGGTCGCCGAGCACCAGACCGAAGGGCGCGGCCGCCTGGATCGTGGCTGGTCCTCGCCACCCCGCTCCGGCCTCACGTTCTCGATCCTGCTCCGGCCCGGCGCCGGCGTACCGGCCCGGCGCTGGCCGTGGCTCCCGCTGCTCACCGGCTGCGCCGTGGTGGAGGCGACCGCGGCCGTCTCGGGCGTACGTCCGGTACTGAAGTGGCCCAACGACGTCCTGCTGGCCGAACGCAAGCTCTGCGGGATCCTGGTCGAACGCATCGAAAGCCCCGAAGAGCCTGCTGCGGTCGTCGGGATCGGCCTCAACGTCACCAGCACCCCCGACGAACTGCCCGACGATCAGGCCATCTCCCTGCGCCTCGCCGGGGCGGCCGACACGGACCGTTCCACGTTGCTGGTCGCGCTCCTGCGTACGTTCGAGACGCTCTACAGTGCCTGGCGCGATACCCACGGCGACCCGGCGGAAGGTGCCGGCGGCGGCCTCCGGGATGCCTACCTCCGACGGTGCGCCACGATCGGCCGTCAAGTGCGCGTCCAGATCGGGCCCGACCGGTGGGTCGAAGGGCTGGCCCGCGAGGTCGACGCCGACGGCCGGCTGGTCGTCGAGACCGCGGAAGGTGACCACCCGCTCGGCGCGGGCGACGTCGTGCACGTGCGTTGACCCGCTTCCTTCGGGCATGATGCGCCTGACCGTCACGCACCGTCGACACCGGTGCGGACCCTTCGCCGACACCTGTGAGGAGCGCCCGATGGGCATCTCAGCCAAGTTGCTCGGGGACAACGAGCAACTCGTCATGAGCATGCGTACGCACTGGAAGATCATGATCGGTCCGGTGCTTCTCCTGCTCGCCACCGTGGTGGCCGCCGTGGTCGTCGTCGCGCTCATCCCGGCAGGCGAGTACCAGCAGTGGATCCGGATCGGCCTCGTCGCCATCGCCGTGATCGGCGCCCTCGTCTACGCCATCTGGCCGTTGCTCACCTGGCTCGCCTCCGCCTACGCCGTCACCAATCGCCGGATCATCACCCGGCACGGCGTCATCACCCGTACCGGCCGCGACATCCCACTCACCCGAGTCAACGACGTCTCCAGCGAACGCGGGCTCCTCGACCGGATGCTCGGCTGCGGAACGCTCGTCATCTGGTCCGCGGGCGAGCAGGGCAAGGTCGTCCTGCCCGACGTTCCGCAGGTGGAGAAGGTCCAGCGCACCCTGTCCGAACTCGTCTTCGCCCGGGAAACCGACGACGACGAGATCCCCGAACGGCGGCACGCGACCTGAGAGACTTGCCGGCATGGGGGAGCAGACGTACGACGGGCCGGACTATGACGGTGTGCGGCTGGTCCGTGCCGACGATGCCGGCCACGTCGCGGAGTTCGTCCTCGACCGCCCGGAGGCATTGAACGCACTCTCCACGGGCGTAGCCCGGTCGATCGGGCAAGCGTCCGCCGACCTCGCGGCCGATCCCCGCGTCCGGGCGGTCGTGGTGTCGAGCGCCTGTGAGAAGGCGTTCTGCGTCGGTGCGGACCTGAAGGAGCGCAGCGGCTTCACCGACGCAGACCTGTGGGCGCAGCGGCCGATCATGCGGGCAGCGTTCGGTGGGCTGCTGAATCTCCCGGTGCCGGTCGTCGTCGCCGTGCACCGTTATGCGCTGGGCGGAGGGTTCGAACTGGCCCTCGCCGGTGACCTCATCGTGGCCGACCAGACGGCGATCTTCGGGCTACCCGAGGTCTCGGTCGGCCTCGTGCCCGGCGGGGGCGGTACGCAGCTGCTCGCCCGCCGGGTCGGCTGGTCCCGTGCGTTCGACCTGATCGTCACCGCTCGCCGGGTGGAGGCAGCCGAGGGGGAACGGCTCGGCTTCGTCGACCGGCTGGTGCCGCCGGGCCACGCCCGGGAGACCGCCCTCGACCTGGCCCGGCAGATCGCCGGCAATTCCCCGGTCGGCGTACGCAGCGCGAAGCGGGCGCTCCGGCTCGGTGCCGCCGGGCTCGCCGAAGGGCTGGAGATCGAGGACGCCGCGTGGCGCCAGACGGCGTTCTCGGCCGACCGGCGGGAGGGCATTGCCGCGTTCAACGAGAAGCGCCCACCCCGTTGGCCGGAATAGTGGCCGGGGGAGAAGGGCGGGCCGGGGGACACTGGTACCGGGAGGTGAGGCGACGTGCGGCTACCTGAATCGGTGACGATCCGTGAGGTCGGACCGCGGGACGGTCTGCAGAACGAGGATCCCGTGCCTACCGACGGCAAGGTCGCGCTCATCGACGCGCTGTCCGAGACCGGGCTGCGGCGGATCGAGGCGGTCAGTTTCGTCCATCCCCGGGCGATCCCCGCGATGGGGGACGCACCGGAGGTATGGAAGCGGATCAGCAGGGATCCCGACATCGACTACTCCGCCCTGGTCCCGAATCTCACCGGAGCCGAGCGGGCACTCGAGGCCGGCGTACGTTCTCTCGAGGTCGTGGTGTCGGCTTCTGACCGGCACAACCGCGCGAACCTCAACCGCTCGACCGAGGAGTCGCTCGCCGGCCTCGCGCCGATCGTCGCGCTGGCCCACGCACGCGGAGCGACCTGCCAGGTCGTGGTCGCCACCGCGTGGGGCTGTCCGTACGACGGAGACATCCCCATCGAGCTAGTCGTGTCCGTCGCGCGGAGGGCCGTGGAGGCCGGCGCCGACTCGCTGGCGTACGGCGACACCACCGGCATGGCCACGCCCACCCGCGTCGAACGCCTGGTGGAGGCGACCCGTGACGCTCTGCCGGGCACACCGCTGGCCCTGCACTTCCACAACACGCGGGGCACCGGGCTCGCCAACGTTCTCGCCGCGCTGCAGGTCGGCGTCGCCGAGTTCGACGCGAGCGTCGGCGGGCTGGGCGGCTGTCCGTACGCACCGGGCGCGAGCGGCAACATCGCCACCGAGGAACTCGTCCACATGCTCGCCGACATGGGCGTGGAGACCGGAGTCGACCTCGACCGGTTGCTCGACGTCGCCGCGCAGGCGGAGCGGCTGGTGGGTCGCGAACTGCCGTCCCAGGTGCTCCGGGCGGGGCCGCGCAGCCGTACCGTGCCGGCGGCTCCGTAAGCCCGCGGGCTCAGTTGTCGGGCGTCTCGGACGGGCTCGCAGACGCACCGGACTCCACCCGACCGGTCGCGGTGACGACGTGCCAGGTGAACTTCTTGCCCCCGAACGTGTCGCTCGTGCCGTTGCCCTTGGCCGTGCCAGGCTTGCCTTCCTTGGTGTACGTGTAGACCGGATGGCCGGTCAACGTGAGCTGGAACGTGCCGTTGGACCGCTTGACGGTGCCGAAGCTGCCGTTGACGCCGCGCAGCTTGAGCGGGACGGCCCGAGTGGGGACGGCGAACGGCCGCCACGTCATCGTGCATTTGCCGGCACAGGCCACCTTGCGTTCGGTGTCGACGTTGTTGACGTAGAGCGGCATCCCCTTGGCGTCGACCAGGATCTTGCCGATCTCGGCGGCGTTGGCTACTCGGACGGCGGGCTTGGTCTCCACCACTCCGTCGTCGGTGTCGGACCCTCCGCCCGTACATCCGATGATCATGGCGGCCAGCGCGACGGCGACGCCGCCCAGTCGGACCGATCTCCTGCGCGGGCATGACTTACTCACGACGCAACGACCTCCCCCGTGGCCGGCCGTGCGGACCGGCGCTCGCCGTTCTCGTGCCGATGAGAACTTACCCATGGTGAACCGGCGAAACCCCGTTGCTTGCGCTCGAACGCCTGTGCCCGAGCTCGGCCGAATCAGCCGAAGGAGTCCGTCCATCGCGAACCGGCGTACCGCTGGATACCCGCGATGATGTCGTCGGCAGGACGGGACCACTTGTCGAGCCCGGCGATCTGCAGGAGGCGGCTCGACGGATCCCAGCTCAGCAGGGCGCGCCGGGGCTTTCGCATCCACGGTGTGACCGGACGCACCGCCAGGACACGGAACGCGCCCCGCTGGATGACGCCGATGGACTCCAACTCCTCCCAGCGAAGCTGGAGGCTCCAGAGGCCGATGACATTGACCAGCGAGACTGTATGGGCATCGACCTGGATCGAGAAGGACCCGGACAAGATCATCCAGACCACGAAGGCCAGGAGCCCAGCGATGCCGAACAGGACAAGTGTCAGGAGAACGTCAGCCACGCCATGGGCGTTGGCTAAGAGCCAAGCTCCCCACACCGCCAGTCCGAGCATCGGCACAGCAGCGACTCCGAGGGTGGACGGGATGCTCCGGGGCCGAACGACCAGACGATCATCCATGGCCCGACCGTAGCCACTTCGCCTCGACGGTGACGACCGTGTGCGGGTAGACCGTGTGCGGGTAGACCCCTGCGGGTCGGCCAGGCGGGGACGTGGTGGGGATGGCGGCCTACCATCAGTGGCCATGACGTCGAGCGAGCGGGCCGCTGAGCGTGAGCACCACGCGATCCTGCTCGCCGAAGACGACCCGGCGATCTCCGAGCCGCTCGCCCGGGCGCTCCGGCGCGAGGGCTACACCGTCGACGTGACCGCAGCAGGGGCCGACGCGCTCAGCAGTCTCGCCCGCGGCGGCTTCGACCTCCTGGTCCTCGATCTTGGGCTGCCCGACGTCGACGGGCTGGAGATCTGCCGTCGGATCCGCCAGGACGGCGACCACCTCCCGGTCCTCGTCCTTACTGCCCGCGCGGACGAGGTGGACACGGTCGTCGGGCTCGACGCGGGCGCTGACGACTACGTGGCGAAGCCGTTCCGGTTGGCGGAGCTGCTGGCCAGGGTGCGTGCGCTGTTGCGACGGGGTACGCCGGACGCACGAACGGACCAGCCGGCGGATTCCCCGGACGACGGCGTACGCATCGACATCGAGTCGCGGCAGGCGTTCCTCGACGGTGCCGAACTGCACCTCACCGCGAAGGAGTTCGACCTGCTGCGGGTGCTCGTCCGCGAGGTCGGCCGCGTCGTCACCCGCGACCAGCTCATGCGCGAGGTGTGGGAGACCACGTGGTGGACCTCGACGAAGACGCTCGACATGCACATCTCCTGGCTGCGCCGCAAGCTCGGCGACGACGCCTCGCATCCGCGGTTCATCACGACGGTCCGTGGCGTCGGCTTCCGGTTCGAGCGCGAGTGACGCGGGCCGGATCTCATGCGAACCCGCCTCGTCGTCACCACGGTCGTGATCGCGCTCGTCACCGCGACCCTGTTCGCGCTGCCGATCCTCGTGTTCAGCTGGCACTACCTCGGCAGCGGCTGGACCGAACGTCTTGCCTTGCTCGGCTTCGGCATCGTCGCGGTCATGGTCGCCGTGGCGATCGGCGTGTGGCAGGCGCGGCGGCTGTCGCGGCCCCTCGTGGAACTCGCCGAGGCGGCCGAACGGCTGGGTTCAGGAGACCCGCGCGGCCACCGCCACCGCTACGGCCTGGCCGAACTCGACCGGGTCGGTGACGCCCTCGACACCAGTGCCCGCCGGATCGCGGAGATGCTCGCCGCCGAACGCCAACTCTCCCAGGACGCCTCACACCAACTGCGGTCGCCGCTCACCGCTCTCTCGATGCGGTTGGAGGAGATCCTCGCCACCAGGGACTCCGCCGTCGTCCGTGAGGAGGCGGCCATCGCCCTCGGTCAGGTCGAACGCCTCTCCCACGTCGTGGTCCGGCTGCTCTCCCAGAGCCGCGACTCCCACATCGCGCGTCACACGTTGGTCGACGTCGACCAGGTCCTACGACAGCAGGTCGCAGAATGGCGCCCCGCTTTCGACAGCGCGGACCGCCGGATCGAGGTCACCGGCGACGACGCCCTGGCGGTGGCGGCCACGCCGGGGATGCTCGGTCATGTCGTCGCCACCCTCCTGGAGAACGCCCTGCACCACGGGGGAGGGACGGTCGTCGTACGCCGGCGAACGACCGGCAGCCCGCCCAGCGGCTCTGTCGTGGTCGAGGTGGCCGACGAGGGTCCGGGCGTACCCGC
>JBOHED010000471.1:0-4001 GCA_050700915.1 Actinopolymorphaceae bacterium
GGTGTAGACCGCGCCGTCGATCAGGTCGAGAACCGCGTCGCGGCGGAACACCAGCTCGTGATAGTCGCGTGGCCACACGGTGTTGGACAGAACGCCGACCGCGACCCCGCGCTCCCGTAAGGCGGTGAAGAGTGGCACGACGTCGGGATCGGTGTAGGTGTGGGGATCCCAGAACGCCTGGTAGGCCGCGACGCCTCGCACGTGCGCCGGTCCGGATGGCACCAGCCCCGCCGCGCCGACGATGGCGTCGAAGCCGGTCGCCTTCTGCTCGTCACGGGCGACCCGCCAGGCCTCCCCCTCGGCGTCGGTGAGCGCGGCGACGATGGCCTCGTCGTGGTGCGGGTCGTAGGCATGGGCGTACGCCCGCCACTGGTCGCCCCACTCGATCGTGTGCCACGGGGTCAAAGTGCCGCCCCAGTCGAAGATCACCGCATCCACTGTCATATCGCCCATCCTGCCAACGGCCTCCGACAACCCGTTCGCCCGCGTGGCCACATCCGGAAACATCGTCGGAGCCGCCGGGCGGGAGACAAGCCCGCGGTGGCCCACCGCGTGTATCAGTCCGGTGAAGTTTCGAACCGGTTGGTAAGAACTACCGTTTCACCCCTTGTCAGGCATATGCACCGACCTGTCAAATGGCGCGGGATCTGCCCACACCGAGGCGGGCGGATGACCAACGGAGGGATCAGGGTGGCCGGGATGGCATGGCTGAAGCACTTCGCAGGCGCACGTCCCAAGTCGCGGGAACGGTTGTTGACCCGCGTCCTCGGAGTGGTCACCGTCGGAGTCCTCGTCGCCGCGGCCTGTTCCCCCGTGGGACAGGAGACCGACGCGGGTGCAGGTGGCGACAGCGCCAAGCCCGACGAGACCGGGGCAGCCCGGCCCACGAACGTCGGCGAGCCGGCGGACCCGGCCGCGGTCAAGCAGGGCGGTGAGCTCACCTTGGCGTTGTCGGCGGACCCGGACCTGCTCGACCCGAGTCTCGCGCGTTCGCTCTACAGCCGTTACATCTTCAACGCGACGTGCGAGAAGCTGTACGACACCGACGCCGAGGCGAAGGTCGTTCCCCAACTCGCCACGGACCTGCCGGAGGTCAGCGACGACGGCAAGACCGTGACCATCAAGGTGCGTACGGGCGTCAAGTTCGGCGACGGCACGGACTTCGACGCCGCCGCGGTGAAGACGTCGCTCGACCGGAATCTCGAGCTGCCCGAGTCCGCGCGGGTGAGCGAGTTGGGTCCGATCACCGAGGTCGACGCACCGGACGACGAGACGGTCGTCATCCACCTGTCGTCGCCGTTCGCCCCCCTCACAGCGGCGCTCGCCGACCGCGCGGGCATGGTGATGAGCCCGGCCCAGCTCGACAAGCTGGGCGACAAGTTCGCCACCGCACCGATCTGCGTGGGTGCGTTCAAGGTCGTGAAGCGGGTGCCGCAGAACTCCATCGAGTTGGAGAAGGACCCGAACTACTACGACGCGGACAAGGTTCACCTGGACCGGATCGTCTACCGCGTCATCACCGACGCGAGCATTCGGGCCGCCAATCTGCGTTCGGGAGACGCACAGGTCGCCGACAGCGTGTCGACCCAGGACGTCGCCGCTCTGGAGAAGGAGCAGGCGATCACCCTGCTCGAGTCCGAGAGCCTCGGCTACCAGGGCGTGACGTTCAACATCGGCAACGTCGACGGGGTCACCGAGCCGGCGAAGCCGATCGACAAGGCGCACGCGAAGGACGCAAAGGTCCGTCAGGCGTTCGACCACGCGGTCGACCGCGAGGCCCTGGTGAAGACCGTCTTCGCCGGCCTCTACTCGGCGGCCTGTTCGCCGATCTCCCCGGCGACGGAGTTCAGCACCGACGCCGCCCAGGAGTGCCGCCCGCACGATCCCGCCAAGGCGAAGCAACTGCTGAAGCAGGCGGGTGTGCAGACGCCGTACAAGATCGAGATGCTCGCCACCAACACACCTGACGCCCTGCGGATCGCCCAGGCACTGCAGGCGATGGTGAAGCCGAGTGGTTTCGAGATCGTGATCACGCCTACGGAGTTCGCCACCCTGCTCGACCAGCAGGACCGCGGCGACTTCGAGATGCTCCAGCTCGGCTGGTCGGGCCGGGTCGACCCTGATGCCAACATCACCAACTTCGTGGGTACGCAGGCCAGCCAGAACGTCTCGGGCTTCTCCGACCCCGACCTGGACGACCTGCTGACGCAGGCGCGGCAGGCACAGGACGCCGCCGAGCGGGCGGACCTCTACGGTCAGGTGGCGACCAAGCTGCGCGAACAGGAGCCACTGGTCTATCTCTACCGGGCGCGCAACCTGACCGGTGTCTCCGACGACGTGAAGGGCGTCCAGGTGTTCCCTGACGGCGTGATCCGGGTCGCCAGGGCAGGCCTCTCGAAGTAGGGAGCGGCCACGCGGATCAGGACCACCCGAGCCAGCCGGAAGGGAGCGACGTCTCAGACGCGATGGGCGCCTATCTTCTGCACCGGTTGTGGCAGTCGGCGGTGACGCTGGTCCTCGCCACGGTGGTGGTGTTCGTCGGGATGCGTGCTCTGCCTGGTGATCCGGCCCTCGCCCTCGCCGGCGAGGAACGCGATCCCGCTTCCCTGGCGGCGATCCGGGCGAAGTACGGCCTCGACGACGCGCTCCCCTTGCAGTACTGGCGGTTCGTCGCCAACAGCGTCCGGGGTGATCTGGGGACGTCCATTCGTACGGACACTCCGGTCACCGACATGCTCGCGACGGCGATGCCGGTGACACTGGAGCTGTCGATCTTCGCTCTGGCCATAGCCGCACTGGTGGGCATCGGCGCCGGCGTCGCGGCCGCGGTCCGACGGGGCAGGTTCACCGAATGGGTCGCGAACGGCGCGGCCCTTGCCGGGCTGTCGATCCCGAACTTCTGGCTCGGACTGATCGCGATCCTGTATCTCGCGGTGGCGGTCCGGCTGTTTCCCGCTTCGGGATTCGTTCCCTTCACCGAGGATCCGGTGGCGAACCTCCACCATCTCGTGCTGCCGTCGTTCGTCATCGGTACCGGGCTCGCGGCGGTCATCATGCGCCAGACCAGGTCGTCGATGCTGGAGGCGTTGTCGACCGACTATGTACGCACCGCACGGGCGAAGGGGCTCCCCGCCCATACGGTCATCATCCGGCATGCCTTGCGTAACAGCCTGATCGTCGTCGTCACGATCGTCGGGCTCCAACTCGGCGCCCTCATCTCCGGTGCCGTCGTGACCGAACGGATCTTCGGCCTGCCGGGGTTCGGCAAGCTGACCATCGACGCGGTCTTCCAGCGCGACTATCCGGTGATCCAGGCGGTCGTGCTGGTCACGGCGACGGCGTACATCGTCATCAACCTGCTGGTCGATCTGCTCTACTCCGTGATCGACCCGCGGATCCGGGTCCGGGGGCGGGAAGGGTGACCGGCGGGGACGTGACGCTCGCTCCGGACGTGCAGGAGAACGGGCCCCGGCCGCCGCGGGGGCGCCGGGTGCTGCGGCGACTCACGCGCAACCCGCTGGCGCTCACCGGCCTGGCGGTGCTGGCGCTCGCCCTCCTCGGTGCGTTGCTGGCCTCGCTGCTCGCGCCGTACACCCCCGACGAGACCCAGTTCGACGCGGCGTTCACGCCTCCCGGTTCGGCCGGCTTCCTGTTCGGGACCGACGACCTCGGCCGCGACATCTTCTCCCGCATCCTCTTCGGACTGCAGTCGTCGCTGCAGGCGAGCGTGCTCGCGGTCGCCGTCGCGCTCGCGGCGGGAGTGCCGTTCGGCCTGGCGGCCGGCTACTCCCCTACCCTCGACGCGGTCATCTCGCGGTTCACCGATCTGGTGCTGGCGTTCCCGTTCCTCATCCTCGCGGTCGGCCTGGCGGCCATCCGCGGGCCGAGTCTCACGAACGCCGCCGTGTCCATCGGGATCGCCCAGATCCCTGGCATGGTGAGGGTGGTGCGCAGTGAGACGCTCCGGCTCAAGTCGCTCGACTTCGTGGCGGCGGCGGTCG
>JBOHED010000472.1:0-2800 GCA_050700915.1 Actinopolymorphaceae bacterium
GTTCGACACCGCGCGCCGCGCAGGAGAGGACGGGATCGAGGACGACGCGGGTGCCCTTCGGCAGGTCGTCGCAGTCGTCCTGCAGCACACCCACCACTTCGTGGCCGGGGACGAACGGCATCGACACCAGCGCGGAGAAGTACAGGCTGGTCTGGCCGAACAACGCACCCAGGTCGGAGCCGCAGATCCCTGACAGGACAGGCTTCACCCGCGCCCAACCCGGCGCGGCCAGGCGGGGCTCGTCGCGGGTCACCAGGCGTACGGGCGCGGCGGGACCGGTGAGAATCCCGGGGATCCGGCCGCCCATCGCCCGAGCGGCGATGTAGCGGGGCAGCGAGCGGTACATCTCGAGGGCGAGCATCATGAGCGGAGCTCCCCACTGGTCTCGCTTGCGGCGACCGCTCGTGCGGCTGGATCGCGGCTGCCGAACTCCTCGGTGCCGAACTCGCGGGTCGGCATGGCCAACCGGGAGACGGCACTGGAGGTACGCCAGTCCTCGACCGGCCATCGCCCCTTGCGCGCCTCGCGCCACAGATGGACGTCAGGACTCACCGCCACCGGCCGGCCAACGGCACGCAGCAGCGGCAGGTCGGAATGGCTGTCGGCATAGGCGTACGACCGGGGAAGCTCGAAGCCGTTCTGGCTCGCGTACCACTTGAGCCACGCCGCCCGCGACTCCCCCACGAGCGGCGGCGAGGAGAGATAGCCGGTGCAGCGCCCGCGCTCGTCGGTCGACAGGTCCGCGGCGACGATCTCGTCGAACAGCTCGGTCAGCGGCCGGGTGAGCGGCCTGATCGCTCCGGTGATGAGGATCGTGCGGTGCCCGGCCGCGCGATGGGCGCGGACCCGGCGGAGGGCCGCGGCGGACACGCGTTCGAGAACATGCTGGGCGAGCACGTCGTCGACGATGCGTTCCAGCTCGGCGAGGTCGGCGCCCCGGTACCGCCGGTAGACCGCGCGGAGGAACCCGCCCCGGTCCCGGCGTTCGGCGGCGAGGAAGCCGGGCAGCTTGCGCAGCATCGTCGCGACCTCCCGGAGCTTGCCGTCACGCCCGAGCTCGGGCAAACGGAGCCACAGATAGGTCTCGACGACGTTGGACGAGAGCAGCGTGCCGTCCATGTCGAACGCCGCCAGGATCTCGCTGCCCTGCGGCAGGTCCTTCGCCACGGTGGGAGCGCTGCGGCCCCGGCGCCTGCGTACGACGTCGTACTGCCGCATCGACGCCGTGACGCTCGGGCAGTGCACGTCGACGAGGTAGTGCTTCCAGTCGAAGACGGACGTGTCGAACGCGAACGCCTCCTGGTCGGCCGGCTCGAGGCTGCCGAACAGCTCCATCGTCTTGTCGTCGGTGAAGTGCAGCTCGGCCTCGGCGTAGGGCCGGTACAGGTCGAGGTAGCGGCGGAGGAAGTCCAGTCGGCGCTGCTGCTGGTCGAGCTCGCGCGCGACCTTGCGGATGCGTTCACCCCGCGGCGCGTGCCGGACGGCCCAGTCGGCCATCTTGTGGGCGCGCTCGCTCATCACCAGCAGCCGGTCGACGTTCTCGCCGCCAGGAAAGCGCCAGGTCGGCAGCCGGACGGCACCCCGCTCGCTCATGTCGAACGGGTTCTCGTCGAAGTAGGCCCGGACCAGTTCGTAGAGCCGGCTGAACGTCAGCGGGTTGCGCCCGCCGGAAGAGACATGGAAGTACGCCGGACTGCCAGGCGCAGGCGGCGCGGCGGCCGCGGCCAGCGTCGCCCCCACCACGTGGTCGACCGGCACGATGTCGACGACGCCGTCGGGACTGGCGGGGAACTCCGGCAGCTCGCCCCGGCCGTAGGCCAGGATGAGCGGCTCGGCCATCTTGAACCCCTCGATCCAGCCCGGGTGCGGGAGCTGCAGAGCGCTCTCGATGATGCTCGGCCGCACGATCGACACCGGTAGCGGCGCCGCGATCTCCTCGACGACCCGCTCACCCATCGCCTTCGTGAACGTGTAGACGTCGGTCCAGCCGAGCGAACGGGCCCGCTCGCCACCGGCCTGCACGAGCTTCTTGTCGACCCACTCCTTGCGCCGCCGTTCGGCGTCCTGGGCCGAGGTGATCGGCCCGGCGCGGCGGTGCTCCCGCTCGGCCTCCTTACGCAGCTTCGAGAGCACGCCGGGAGCCCGCGAGGTCTCCTCGATCCGGTCGCGCATCGCGATGCCCCACCGGGCCTCTGTCCGCCAGTCGACCTCGTGCTCGACGCTCGCCTCGGGGATCGCACCGCGCCGGCGTCCGGCCGTGTAGGCGGTCGAGACGTGGACGTAGTGGGGGTCGCTGCCGCTGTCGAGAATCCGGCGGAGCAGCCGCTCGGTACCGAGCACGTTGGTCTCGAACGCCTCGTGGATCGGCGGGTCGAACGACACGTCACCCGCGCAGTGGATCACGATGTCCAGATCGGTCGGCAGCTCGGGAACATCGGCGAGGTCGCCTTCGACGACGGTGATGCGGGCGTCGACAAGGGCGCCGGCCTCACCTGCGTACCGCTCGCGCGCCTGCTCGAAGATGGGCTTGGCGAGCAACTGTTCCATCCGGGCGCGGCCGGTCAGCGAACCCTTGCGACGCACCAGCGCGACCACGTGTGTGTCGGGCAGCTCGCCGAGGATGCGATGCAGGAGGGCTTCGCCGACGAAGCCAGTGACACCGGTGAGAAGCATCCGCTTCCCGCCGAGGCGCTCCCTGAGTTGCAACGCGTTCCCCCTCTGTCGAGGCTGCTGGCCGACGCCGACGGGACCTGTGTCGTACACCAGGCGCCGGTCCGCCACACCATATCCCGAGGGCCTC
>JBOHED010000473.1:0-1677 GCA_050700915.1 Actinopolymorphaceae bacterium
GCAGGAGGACCAGCAGCAGGGCCCGGCGTTTGCCGAGCAGCGTGCTCGTGGTGAGTCTGGCGATGGTGGCGTTCATGGCATCCTCGTCGGTGTCAGACGGGACCGAATCCGGATCAGCTCGGATTGGCTCGGCATGGAGACGGATCGGATCGGCACGGTGCGGACCTCACGCGCTGATGAGGTAGGAGAAGACGCTCTCGAGGGACTCGTCGGACGGTGACACCTCGAAGAGCCGGACTTCCGCGTCGCGCGCCATCTGTGGCAGCAGCCAGGTGAACCGGGCGAAGTCGATCGCCTGCACGCGCAGACACTTCTCGCGTACGTCGAGTTCGACGCCGGCCGACGACCCGTCGGAGATGAGCCAGGAGGCGAGCCGCCGGTCGTCGCTGGAGCGGATGACGTACTGGTGCGGCCGGTCGGCCATCAGCCGGCGGATCTCCCGGAAGTCGCCTGACGCGGCGTGCCGCCCCGCGACGACGACCTCGATGTGGGTGGCGACCTGTTCGACCTCCTCGAGGATGTGCGAGCTGAACAGCACGGTCCGCCCCTGCGCCCCCATCGAACGCAGCAGACCCATCAGGTGCAGGCGCTGCCGGGGATCCATCCCGTTGAAGGGTTCGTCGAGGAGCAGGACCGGCGGGTCGTGGACGAGTGCGGTCGCCATCTTGATCCGCTGCTTCATGCCCTTGGAGTACGTACCGACCCGGCGGCCCTGCGCGTACGCCATCTCGACTGTCGCGATCGCGGCATTCGCCGCTGCGCGCGGGTCAGGGAGCTTGTGCAGCTTCGCGTTGGCGAGGACGAACTGCCAGCCGGTGAGGTTGTCGTAGAGCGCTTCGCGTTCGGGGACCAGGCCGATCCGCCGGTAGGCGTGGTGGTTGCGCCACACGGCCGTGCCGTCCAGCGTGACGTGGCCGGCGGACGGCGCGAGGAACCCGCCCATCATGTGGATCAGCGTCGACTTGCCCGCGCCGTTGGGCCCGAGGAGTCCGGTGACGCCCGGGCCGATGGTCATCGTGATGTCGTTGACGGCGACGACGTTGCCGTACCAGCGGGACGCTCGCCCGATCTCGACGACACTCATGCTGTTCCCCTTTTCGCCTGACCGCTCACGCGTTCGCCACCTTCCGGTATCGCAGGAGCAGCAGACCGAACGAGCCGACGACGACCACCGCCGCGGCGAGGACGAAGGCCACCAGGCCGACGGCCGAGTCCGGTGGCGGTACCACGCCGGAGTACTCCGCCCCGAACGCCGTCACCTGCACGCCGTCGACCAGGGTGATCGGTGAGAGGAGCCCGAAGTAGCCGGCGAGAGTGGAGTTGTTCGCCGACTGCGCTATCCCGGTGGCGATCGTGACACCGGAATAGCTGAGGAGGAGGACGGTGATGATGGCCGCGACGCCGAATCCGCGCCGCGTCGTGAGGGACGCGATGACGCCGCCGACCCCGGCGAGCACCAGGGCGAGGATCACCACTCCCGCGACGCCGGTGGCGAACTCTCTCGTCTGTTCGCCGAAGGACAACTTCGCCAGCAGAGTGCCGCCGTACAACACGATCAGAGGCGCGAGAACGAGGATCGCGATCGAGGTCGCGAGGGCGGCGAACTTCGCCACCACGTAGTCGAGCCGGGTGAGCGGCCGGGAGAAGTACAACGTGATCGTGCGGAACCGCAGGTCG
>JBOHED010000474.1:0-5794 GCA_050700915.1 Actinopolymorphaceae bacterium
CAAGGACCTGCAGACCGGTGAGCTCCTCCCCGACGTCATCACGCCGACCGGCTACGGCGCGGTGTGGTCGGCCGACGAGCAGCACCTCTTCTACACCACGCTCGACGCCGCGCACCGGCCGTGGAAGCTGTGGCGCCACCGGCTGGGCACCGACCCGGGCGAGGACGTGTGTGTCCACACCGAGTCCGACGAGGCGTTCTATCTCGGCGTCGGGCGTACCCGTTCGCGCGAGTGGCTCGTCATGGGTCTGCACGCCACCGAGTCCAGCGAGATCCGGATCCTGCGCGCCGACGACGCCGAGGGCGACTGGCGGCTGGTGGCGGCGCGCCGACCAGGTGTGGAGTACACCCTGGACCACCACGGCGACCGGTTCCTGATCGTCACCAACGACGAGGGTCCCGACTTCCGGCTCGCGCAGACCCCGGTCGACGATCCCGGCCCGGATCACTGGGTCGACGTCATCCCCCACCAGCCGGGTGTACGCATCGTGACGGTCGACGCGTTCGCCCGCCACGTCGTGGTGTCGCTCCGCGAGGACGGTCGGACCGAGCTGGACGTGATCGCGGCGGACACGCTGGCAGGCGACCCTCGGGAGGCTGCGCCTGTCGCCGCGGGGAACCGTCGCCGGCTCGGGTTCGACGAACCCATCTACTCCGTCGACGTGGGCGTCAACCGGGAGTTCGACACGAGCGCGCTCCGGATCGACTACGCGTCGCTCACCACGCCGAGCTCGGTCATCGACGTCGATCTCGACACCGACCGCCGAGAGCTCCGCAAACAGCAACCTGTCCTGAACGTCGACCTCGGGAGGTACCAGTCGGCGCGCGAATGGGCGACCGCTGCCGACGGCACCAAGATTCCGATCTCGGTGGTGTGGCGCGACGACCGGGCGGCTGGCGGACCGCTGCTGCTCTACGGCTACGGGTCGTACGAACACTCGATGGATCCGTGGTTCTCCACCCTGCGACTGTCACTGCTGGACCGTGGGTTCGCCTTCGCGATTGCGCACGTGCGCGGCGGTGGAGAGATGGGGCGCGCGTGGTACGAACACGGCAAGCGGCTGGAGAAGCCCCACACCTTCACCGACTTCGTCGCGTGCGCCGACCATCTCGTCGAGTCCGGTTGGACGAGTCGGGAGGGTCTCGCGATCCGCGGTGGCTCAGCGGGTGGGTTGCTCATCGGGGCCGTGCTCAACCTGCGACCCGACCTGTGTGCGGCGGCGGTCGCCGAGGTGCCGTTCGTCGACGCGTTGACGACGATCCTCGACCCGTCCCTGCCGCTCACCGTGCGCGAGTGGGACGAGTGGGGAAACCCGGTCGAGGATCCCGAGGTGTACGCCGTCATGAAGTCGTACGCCCCGTTCGACAACGTAGCCGAGCGCGACTACCCCGCGATCTACGCGACGGCCGGTCTCAACGACCCGCGGGTGAGCTACTGGGAGCCCGCCAAGTGGGTGGCCCGGCTCCGTGACCGGATGACCGGCGGTGGGCCGGTGGTGTTGAAGACCGAGTTGGGGGCCGGTCACGGCGGGCCGTCGGGGCGCTACGACGCCTGGAAGGACGAGGCTGGAGTGCACGCGTTCGTGCTCGACGCGGTGCACGCGGTCACCACCGCGGGGATTCCCGGAGTGTCCGGGAGGTCCGGGGCCGATAACGAGAGCCGGACGGCTGGATCGGCCGGGGGCGGCGGCTGAAAGCTCGCAGGCACAGCCCAAGGCACGCTGCTCCCCCGTGAGAGCAGCGTGCCTTGGTGCTACACGTCCGGCCCCTCCCTCCGACACGGGCCGGCAAGGCTGGTCCTGGGGCACAGCCACGGATTGAGGCGTTGGAAAGGATGCACGGCTCCGCTAGCGCGTCGATGACGTTTCGGTGACGCGGGACTCTGCGAGGTTTCCGTCAATCCCCGGTGCGGCTGCTGGCCGACGCCCGCGCCGCAGCGAGGCGTTCCTCGTGACGGGTCGCTCCCACGTCCGCGAATGCCGGAAGTGTCTCCTCGACCAGAGCGATGACGTCCGCCGCACGGCCCACCTCGAGGTATGCCTCGGCCAGGCTGGCAATTGCGCCGATCTCGCCGAACCGGTCGCCGAGCTTGCCGAACTCCTCCCGTGCGCGTTCAGCGAGGACGACCGCCTGACCGCCCTCGCCGCGGGCGGACGCTACCCGGGCGGCCATCGCCGCGACATACGCACGCGCCCGGAACTCAGGTACGTCGGCGACCGCGTCGAGACTCGACCGGGAGGCCTCCGCGGCGCGGTCGAGGTCGCCATGCTCCAGCGCGTACCTGGTCATGCGGTGCAGGACCAGCGCCTCGTCCACCGGCCCGCCGATATCGCGTGCGATCGCCAGGGCCTCGTCGAAAAGTGGTAGCGCCTCGTCGTAGCGGTCGTACTCCGCCAGCAGGGAGCCGAACTCCCGCACGGAGGTCGCGTAGGCGGGCCGGTGCCCGCTCTTCCGGGCCGCCGCCACCGCTTCCTCGGCCAGAGCGAGGGCGGTCGTGCGGTCCCGCCGTTCGCTGTGGAAGTAGGCGAGCGACGCGAGGGCGTACGCCAGGTCGACTGGTGCGTCGAGCCGGCTGAAGACGCGCGCGGCATCCGTCAGGGACGCGAGGACCTCGTCGGTCAGGTGCCGGGTCGCCACCTGCATCGAGCGCTGCCAGGTGGCCCGCCACGCGATGCGTTCGTCGCCGGCTTCGCGAGCCGCTCCTGCGATGAGGTCGAGGAGCTCCACGACGTGGGCGTGCGGAAGCTGGACGTCGAGCCTGGCGAGAGCGCGCTCGGCGAGGTGGGCCGCAAGGTCGTACCAGCCGAGGTCGACGCACCGGCGGATCGCCCAGTCGAGTAGGGCCTGCTCGGCCAGCAGCCACGCCTCGCCGTCGGACGTGAGCCGGTCGACGATCCGGCCGGGCAGGACCGCAGGCGGATCGGTCGGGTCGACGGGAGCCTCGTCGAGGGTGAGGGTGGAAAGCCTCTGGTGTGCCGCGTCGGCCAACCCCAGTAGGGCGTCCATGAGCCGACGGAGCGCGGACCTGTTCGCGGTCGCGTCGTCGGCGCGCGCGAGTTCGGAGGCGTACAACGCCACCAGATCGTGCGGCCGGTAGCGTGCCTCGCCGGTCGGGTCCCGACCGGTCTCGGTGAGCAGGTTCGCCTCGACGAGCTCCTCCACCAACCGTTCCCCGTCCGCAGGCTCCTCCCCGTCCCCGTCCGATGTGAGGATGCCGACGGTCCACGCGGCGACGTCGACGGTGGCGATCAAGCCGAGGCGTCGGAAGGCGGTGCGCGCCGGTGCGGAGAGCGCGGAGTAGCTGAGGGCCAGGCCCGCGCGCACCTCCAGGTCGCCGGTACGCAGCTCGTCGAGCCGGCGCTGCTCGTCGGCCAGTCGTTCGGCGAGGCCCGCGAGGCTGGCGAGAGGTCTGGCGGCCAGCCGTGCGCCCACGATGCGTACGGCGAGAGGCAGGTGACCGCATGCCGCGACGATCGCGTCCGCGGCGGCGGCCTCGTCGGCCACCCGGTCCTGCCCCGCCAGCCGGGACAGAAGATCCAGAGCGTCGGCCGGTACGAGCGAGTCCAGCCGGAGGCCGACCGCGCCCGGGACGTCGCTGAGCATCCGCCGTCCCGTGACGAGCACCGCGCAGCTCGACGTACCGGGAAGCAGCGCCACCACCTGGCTCGACCTCACCGCGTCGTCGAGGACGCACAGGACCTTGCGGTCGGCCAGGCGAGCCCGGAAGGCGGCGGCACGGGCGTCAAGTCCCTCCGGGAGGGTGTCGCGCCCCATTCCGCTCGCGGTGAGGAGTTCGCCCAGCACCTCCGCCGGGTCACGGCCCGTGCCACTCCCCCCGGCGAGGCGTACGAACAACTGCCCGTCGGGAAAGCGCGCTCGCAGCGCGTGGGCGATCCGGACGGCGACCGCGCTCTTGCCGGTGCCGGGCGCGCCCGTGATCGCGACGACGGGGACACCAGTCCGGTCAGGGTCCGGAAGCAGGGCCGATGTCGCCGTCTCGATCAGCTCGGTTCGGCCCACGAAGTCCGACAGGTCCGGCGGGAGCTGGCACAGCGTCAGCCAGGCGGCGGGCACGTGAGGCCGCGGCTGCGGCCGGGCATGACCGTCGGCGTCGTGCAGCGACGGATCTTCCGCGAGGATCCGGAGGTGGAGTGCCCGGATCTCGGTGCTCGGCTCGAGGCCCATCTCGTCGATCAGCAGGGCCCGCAACCGGGCGTACCCATCGAGGGCGTCCGGCTGCCGCCTGGACCGGTAGAGCGCCAGCATCAATTGGTGCCAGAACCGTTCCCGCAGCCGGTGTTCGGTCGTGAGCGCCGTGAGCTCGCCGACCAGCTCGGCGTGCCGGCCCAGTGCGAGCTCGGTGTCGATCCGGCGTTCGATCGTGTGCAGGCGCTGCTCCTCCAACCGTGGCGCGACCTCTCGTTGCAGCGACTCGGACGGGATGTCGACGAGCGCCGGCCCGCGCCACAGGCGGAGCGCCTCCGCGAGTAGCCCCAGGACCGCTTCGGGATCGTGCGGGTGCCGGTCGGCCTCGGCGAGCAGCTGGTCGAATCGCCCGAGGTCGACCTGCTCGGGTGCGGCGTCGATGAGGTAGCCCTCGGGACGCGTAAGGATGGGTGCCCTGCTCGCCGTGTCGTAGCCGGAGTCGGAGCCGGAGCCGCCACCGAGGATCCGGCGGAGCCGCATGACATAGGTGGCGAGGGTCGCCCGCGCGGTCGGCGGAGGTGTCTGGCCCCACAGGCGTTCGACGAGCTCGTCGACGGGCACCAGGCGGTTGGCGGAGACCAGGAGCGCGGCGAGAAGCGAACGAAGTTTGCCGGCACGGATCGTCAGGACGTGCCCTCCACGGGACACTTCGAGCGGGCCGAGGACGCGGTAGGACAGATCGCTGTGCACGGACGGCCCCCTCCCCAGTCACGCCGCGCAGGAGGTCGCGCGAGAAGACGGGCGCGACCTCGAAAGTGACGTTCAGCGTAACCGTGTCCGGCCGTGGTGGAGAGGGTGCACGAAGGTAGCCTTCGCGTGGACCCTTGTAGAGAGGACCATCGATGAACGCTGGGGTGACGAACGCCGAGGTCCACCGTTCGCTTGTGTGGTTGAAGGAATGCGGTGCCGAACTCGCCGAGGTCAAGCTGGCGCGGGGCCGGCTGACGGCTGTCGGGGCCGCGATCGGCGCCGATCCGGTGCCCTACCGGTTGGAGTACGTCCTCACGACGACCGACTCCTACGTCACCTCGTCGTTGCGCGTCCACACCTCGGCGGTGGGATGGCGCCGATCGCTGGAGTTGCACCGCGACGGCCACGGCAGTTGGCGGATTGTCGCCGACACGGAGGGGAGCCTCGACGCACCCGCTCCGGGTGGTGACGCGGCCGCATTTCATGGTGCGTCCGACTGCGACCTCGGGCTGTGTCCGTTGACGAACACGATGCCGGTGCTCCGACACGGCCTCCTCGCGGCTGGCGATCCCGTCGAGCTGGTCATGCCCTGGGTCTCTGTACCCGACCTCGCCGTCACGCCGAGCCGGCAACGCTACACGCCGCTCACGCGGGGGGCGGACTCGTCGGTCGTACGCTTCGACGACGGCGACTTCACCGCCGACATCGTCTTCGACGCCGACGGACTGGTCGTCGACTACCCCGAGATCGCCCGCCGGGTCTCCTAACCCCACGGTCTGGCCAGGTGGGGACATGACCGGGTCCGGTCGCCGCGGTTGTGCTTTCCCCGACGTGGCCGTGAGGCTGGACGGACGAAAGTTTCGGACAGCTGACGAGGGAGACCGCCATGATCCGCGACG
>JBOHED010000475.1:0-2446 GCA_050700915.1 Actinopolymorphaceae bacterium
TCGATGCGTGCGTACGCGATCAGGAGTTCGTCGGCGACCGACGCGAACCGCTTGCCCAGCGTCGTGGCCTGGGCGGCGACGTTGTGGCTGCGGCCGGCGATCACCAGCTCGGCGTGTTCGGCGGCGCGGGCGGCCAGCTGGGCGAGGGTGGCGACGATGCGGTCGCGGACGAGCTCGAGCGAGGCGCGGATCTGCAGCTGTTCGACGTTCTCGGTGAGGTCGCGGCTGGTCATGCCCTTGTGGATGTGCTCATGACCGGCCAGGGCGCAGAACTCCTCGATGCGCGCCTTGACGTCGTGCCGGGTGTGGCGTTCCCGCTCCCGGATGGAGTCGAGGTCGACGTGGGTGACCTGCTGCTCGTACGCCTCGATCACCCCGTCGGGCACCGTGACGCCGAGATCACGCTGCGCTCTCAGCACGGCGATCCAGAGTCGGCGTTCGAGAATCACCTTGTGGGCGGGCGACCACAGCTCCACGAGAGCGGCGGAGGCGTAGCGGGCGGCAAGGACGTCGGGGATCACAGGTGGCGGCACGTGACCCATTGTCCCGCAGGTCTGCCGGAACCTGCCGAGACGCCTCCCCGGTGATCATGAAGGTTCCCCGGTGTGATGACCCCGGCGAGTCTTCATGGTCACCAGGCGGGGGCAGGGATCGACCTGCGGGGAGGGTTGCGGGGGTCCGTTAGGTTCGCAGCATGACGAGACCAGTACGGATTGGCGTTCAGATCCAGCCACAGCATGCCGACTACCCCCAGATCCGCGACGCCGTCGCGCGCGCCGAGGACGCCGGGGTGGACATCATTTACAACTGGGACCACTTCTTTCCGCTGTACGGAGACCCGGACGGCAAGCATTTCGAATGTTGGACGATGCTCGGCGCGTGGGCGGAGAGCACGTCACGGGTCGAGATCGGCGCCCTGGTGACGTGTAACAGCTACCGCAACCCCGAACTGCTCGCCGACATGGCCCGCACCGTCGACCACATGAGCGACGGACGGCTGATCCTCGGCATCGGGTCCGGGTGGTGCGAGCGCGACTATGTGGAGTACGGATACGAGTTCGGCACCGCCGGCAGCCGACTCGACGACCTCTCCGGAGCGCTGGCGCGGATCACCGATCGGTGGAGCAAGATGAACCCCGTGCCGACGCGGGACATCCCGGTACTCATCGGCGGTGGCGGCGAACGCAAGACCCTCCGTTACACCGCTCGGTACGCCCACATCTGGCACGGCTGGGGCGACGTCGAAACCCATCAGCACAAGCGGAAGGTCCTCGACTCCTGGTGTGCCGAGATCGGTCGCGACCCGGCCGAGATCGAGCGCTCCTCCGGTGCTCCGGACGGTGAGCCGGAGGAGGTAGGGCGAGCGCTGGTGGACGTCGGCGTCACGCACTTCACCCTCGGTGTCTCCGGACCGGACTATGACCTGGCCAAGGTCAAGAAGTGGATCGCCTGGCGGGACCAGCACAACGCGGGTTGATCTGCGACCGACTGGCGCGGGTGGCGGGCTTGGCGTGCCCGAAGGGCAGTCCCTCCATACGGCCCGGACCCTCAGGGATCTCCGACTCGGCTGGAGGAAAAGGCGTTACAGAACGCCGGAAGCGGGAAAACCGCCGGTATGGATATGCCCGTAGTGAACCGGTGTGCCGCGGAGTCGTGCGCGTACAACCGCGAGCAGGCCTGCCACGCCCACGCCATCACGGTCGGCGATTCCCGGTCCGCCCAGTGCGACACGTACTACGACGTAGCGTTCAAGGGAGGCGATCCCACCGTGGTCGCCCAGGTCGGCGCCTGCAAGATGGCCGAATGCCAGCACAACGTCGATCTGGAGTGCCAGGCGTCCGGAATCGTGGTCGGCTACCAACACAACGAGGTGGACTGCCTGACCTACCAGCCCGCCTGACCCACCAGGCCAGCTGATCTTGCGCGCACCCGGTCCGGGCGCACCACACTCGCATGCGTGAGGGTCCCCTTCGTACGAGCGCCATATGGATGAGGGGCACCTTCGTACGAACGTCAGCTGGATGAGGGGCACCTTCAGGCGAACCTACTGGTGCAGGGGTCCCCTCATCCAAAGCTCGGCGTAGCGAAGGGCCCCCTCACGCGAACCTGACTATTGGATGAGGGGACCCCTGCACCAAACGGGCAGCGGTACCTCGCCCATGACCGCCTGCGCCGCGATGTCAGTGCGGTGGTGCGATCCGGCGATCTGGATCCGGGCCACCGCGTCGTAGGCCAGGTCACGCGCGGCCGCAAGAGTCGCGCCTCGCGCGGTGACGGCCAGCACTCGACCACCGGTGGTGACGAGCCGGCCGGCGTCGTCCCGCGCGGTACCCGCCTGCATGATCTCCACCCCGTCCAGCGCGGCGGCGTCGTCGAGTCCCTCGATCACGTCGCCGGTCCGGGGCGCCTGCGGGTAGCCCGCCACGGAGACGACCACGGTGACGGC
>JBOHED010000476.1:0-7962 GCA_050700915.1 Actinopolymorphaceae bacterium
ACTCGACGTCATGGGTCGCGACGACGATGCCGTGTCCTGCACCGCGGCCATGTGCGAGCCCGCGCAGGATCCCGGCGAGCCGGGCCTTCGCGAGGTAGTCCAGGCCCCGGGTCGGTTCGTCGAGCAGCACCAGCGGTGGTTCGGCGGTCAGGACGACGGCCAGGGCAACGCAGAGCCGCTGCCCCTCGGACAGGTCGCGCGGATGACGGTCGGCGGGTACGCCAGGAGCCAGCCGGTCCAGGATCTCCGCGCACCGACCCGCCGGGGCCCCGAAGTCGGTGTCGGCCTGCCGGCATTCCTGAGCGACCGTCTCCGCGTAGAGCAGCGCGCCGGGCTCCTGCGGCACCAGGCCCGCCGCCTTCGCGATGATCGGGGGCCTGGCCCTGGTCGGATCGACGGCGCCGAGCCGGATCGTGCCGGCGGCCGGCTTCACCAGGCCCACCAGGGCGTTGAGCAAGGACGACTTGCCCGCGCCGTTGCGACCCATGAGGGCGACGACCTCTCCAGGCGCGATATCGAGGTCGATGTCGTGCAGGGCGGGCCTCCCCGCCGCGCGGCGCGGTCCGTACCGCAGGAGCAACTGGCGTACGGAGGCAACCGGGTGGTGGGTGCCGGACCCGGGCGTAGCGTCCACACCGCTTCGCGCATCCGTTGGCGGCGGGGTCGGCGGCGGGACCCCGGCGAGGCGGTCCCGCAACGGTCCGGCCAACGCACGTGCGTCGCGCACGGTCAACGGCAGCGGGTCCCATCCGGCGAGGCGGCCAAGCTCCACGACCGGTGGTGCCACGGTGGAGTCGGCCATGACTGCGGCCGGCGGCCCCACGGCGAGTGCCTGTCCGTCGCCTGGCACCCGGACGATCCGGTCGGCGTACTGCACGACACGTTCCAGCCGGTGTTCGGCGAGGACCACGGTGACGCCGAGGTCGTGGACGAGCCGGTGCAGCGCGGCGAGAACGTCCTCGGCCGCGGCCGGGTCCAGGGCCGAGGTGGGTTCGTCGAGCACGAGCACCCGCGGATGACTGGTGAGGACCGAGCCGATCGCGACCCGCTGCTGCTGACCGCCGGAGAGGGTGGCGATGGGACGGGACCGTACGCCGGCCAGTCCGAGCAGGTCCAGCGTCTCCTCGACACGCGTACGCATCACGTCGGGCGGCAGGGCCAGCGACTCCATGCCATAGGCCAGCTCGTCCTCGACGGCGTCGGTGACGAACCCCGACATGGGGTCCTGGCCCACCACGCCCACGACATCGGCCAGGTCACGGGGATGGTGCGTCCGGGTGTCGCGCCCGTCGACGACGACCCGACCGCTCAGGGTGCCGCCGGTGAAGTGGGGGACAAGGCCGTTGATCGCCCGGAGCAGGGTCGTCTTGCCGCTGCCCGTCTGTCCGACCACGAGGCACAGCTCGCCCTCGGCGATCTCGAACGTCACGTCCCGCAGGACAGGGCTCGTGGCGCCGGCGTAGCGCATCGACACGGACTCGAACCGGATCACGACGCGTGCACCTCCGCGTGCTGCTGGTCGACGGTCGTGTCCTCGATGGCCGGTCGGGGCGGCGGTGGAGAGAGCCACGCCGGCAGCAGCGCGAGGAGGGCCGCGAGGGTGGGGACGACCGGAAGTGCCGGCACCGTGAGCGGCACCGTGCTGGCAACGAGCCCGTCGACGCCGGCGACCGACGCCCAGACGAAGCCCGTGGCCACCGCCGCCCCGCTGACCGTGACGACCCACTCGGGCAGGGCCCACGGATCCGGCCGGTACCGCGTCCGGACCGTACGCCTGCCACCGAGCAGCAGCCCGGCACACGCGGCGACGAGCCCGACGCCGAGAGCGGGCAGGGCGAGCGTACGGGTGGCGCCGGCGTCCAGGAGTCCGTAGACGCCGACGCAGGTCCCCAGCAACCCGCCGAGGACCAGGACGGACGTGATGAGCCGGGCCCTTCGGGTCACGTCACCGAGCCGGCCGTAGCCCCGGGAGTCCATCGCCGCCGCCAGCGCGAGCGAACGCTCCAGCGCTCCCTCGAGCACGGGAACCGCGGTGGCACGGACCGACCGCAGGCCTCGGTCCGGCTGCCCGCGCAACCTGCGGGCGGCCCGCGCCCGTGCCGCGTCGGCGACGAGCTGCGGAGCGAACGTCATGGCGACCACGACCGCGACGCCCAGCTCGTACAGGGCTCCCGGCACATGTGTGAGCAGTCGCTTCGGGTTGGCCAGGGCGTTCGCCGCCCCGACGCAGACGAGCACGGCGGCGAGTCGGAGGCCGTCGTACAAGGCCGATGCGAGTGCTTCGGCAGTGACCTGGCCACCGATCCGGATGCCCTCGATCCACTCCGGCAGCGGTAGCTCCGGCAGGGTGAACAGGACCGTACGGCCGGCGACGGCGGCGCCGAACACCGCCTGGAACACGACCCGGATCACGATGACCGCCAACCCGAGCTTGAGAAACGCGGCGTAGGAACTGGCCCACGGCGCGGTCGTACGCCTGGCCGCGACGACGTAGCCCGCGACTGCCAGGAGCAGCGCCAGCAGCAGGGGGTTCGTCGTACGGCTGGCGGCGGTGGCGATGCCCAGCGCCCACAGCCACCAGGCGCCCGGGTGGAGTGTCCGGGCGAACGAGGGGCGATGGACGGCGCGCATGGGGGTCAGCCTGTCTGGCCCGGGTCGGCGTTGCGCTGCCGGCGGATCACGAACGCGCCGAGCACCAGGCCGACCACGATCGCCGCTCCCACGACCGGCACGACCGGGAATCCACCCGACCCACCGTCAGACCTTTCAGCGGCGGATCCCTCACCGCCGTCGCTCGCTGCCTGCTCCGCCCCATCGGCACTCTCTGTTGCGGTGGGGGTCGCGGCAGCGGGCAGCGCGAGCGAGACACTCGGCTCCGGCGACGGGAACTCCGGCACCGAGTCGACCGTGTCGCCGCACCCCTTCGCAGGGAACTCGTCGATCGCACAGACCAGTCCCTGCTGTTCGCGCACGTTGCCGACGGCCGCCAGGACCTGGGCGGAGCTGGCCTTCTGGTCGACCACGGCGCACGCTCCGCGCGCGTCCGGCGGCTCCGGCTCACCTTCGGCCTCGCCGGGTAGGCCGTAGTCGACGACCACGGCTACGCGCTTCTTACCTGTCTCCTCCGGCGTCGTCCCGCAGATCTGTGCGAAGTCACCCGCCGCCCGGGGCAGGCGTGGCGGCGTCTTCTCGCCCGAGACCGCGAGCCGCCAACCCTCGACGGCGCCGTCCTCGGGTGTGACCCCGGAGGGGCCCGACTTGGCCAGCGTCCAGGCGTCGTCCCGCCACTGGTAGAAGCCCCAGAAGCGGTAGGCGTCGGCGTGGGCGGTGCCCGTGCCGGCGGCGAGTACGGCGGCACAGAGTACGACGAAGAACGGAACGCCCAGCAACGCGAGCAATGTGCCGGCGCGACGACAGGTTCGGACCTGAGACCGCATCGATGTCCTCTCGGTGTTCGGCCACGGTCGATGCGGGAACCAGGACCTCCACACGAGAGAGCGCCCGGCTTCGCGAGGCGGAGTACGCCTGGAGCCGAGAGCGAGCTCGGGTGTCTGACCCGGACTCCGCCCGCAGACCTCGACGGGTGGTGTGGAGCCGGTCGTCATGGTCAGGTGCTCCGGCTCGCCGCGGGAGCCCCGGCCGGTCGAACCAATGGAGCGAACCAGTGGATCGAACGACCAGGCACGCGGCCTACGGTTGCGGGTCAGCGCCGGACTCGGACCGGCTTCCCCTGCAGGGGTGGCTTTTCGGCCACCACCCATGACGGTCGTGCTGGACGGACGGTCTCACGGCCGTACCCGGAAGTCAAAGGCTGGTGGTGACCTCTACTAGGCTCACCTGCCATGACGTGGACGTGGCGCCTCGAGGACGCCGAGGGCAACCCTGTGGATGCGGGCGATCTCGCGCGCAGCGAGTTCCCTTCGCAAAGTGACGCGGAGAGCTGGGTCGGTGAGTGCTGGCGCGACCTCGTGTCGGTCGGCGTCGACCAGGTGGTCCTGCTCGAGTCCGGACGCCAGGTCTATGGCCCGATGAGCCTGCACCCGGCCGACTGACCGGACCGGACGCCTCGACGTTGTTCAGATCGGGCGTTGTTCAGATCGGGCGTTGCTCAGATCGGGCGCTGCTCAGATCGGGCGCTGCTCAGATCGTCGCGCCAGGCTTCACGAGCGGCTTGGGCATCCGAAGCCGGCGGATCTGGGTGGCCCGCATGACGCCGTAGGCGATCGCCCCCCGGTGGCTGTCGTTCGGGAAGCGTTCGCGCAGCTGTCGCTTCAGCCGGCGGCCCATGAAGATCAGGTCGATGGGGACGACGATGATGGCGACCAGCCAGAGGTAGGTGGCGATGATCTGCACCTGCGGCATCGGGATCGTCATCACGATGAAGATCACCAGGAAGTACGGCAGGAGATATTCGGCGGGCGTACGCCTGGAGTCGACGAAGTCGCGGCAGAACCTCTTCACCGGACCCTTGTCGCGGGCCGGGAGATAGCGGTCGTCGCCGGTGACCATCGCCTGCTGGACCTTCGCCCGGTCGGCGCGGGCCTTCTCGCGCTGTTGACGGACGGCTTCCTTGCGGTCCTTCGGCGCGGACACCCGGGCCTTGCGCGCCTGCTCGGCGTCGCGGCGCTTGGGTGTGGGTCGGCCCTTGCCGCCAGGTCGCTCGGAGGCGGCCTCGGCGGGCGCCGGAGCGAGGGGTGGCGTCGACTCTTCGGTCGTACGGCGTCGGAACACGATCACCAGCGTAACGGTTCGACCACTCTTCACCTGCCGCAGGACGCCGCGGTGCGCGACAACGGCGGCGGGAGCCGCTCTCTCCGGCGTACCCGTCCCGGCTGATCGGCTCGTGCCCGGTACGTCGGAGTCGACCGGCATCACCCTGGTTGGCCCGCCGATCGCCGCTTGGAGTCCTCCCGGAACGGGGATGGACAGGTGAAGGCGCCGCTCGCCGTCCGACCTGGGCAATCGGTGGCAACTGGCAGGTGGCCGGGGTCGCTCTCATTCGCTTCGCGGGCATAGGGTGATCGCAGGCAAAACACCGTCCGGTGCCGCCGTGGCGCCCGACTTATCACGACCGGCCTGGAGACGAAGGGGGCGGCCGACCTCGATGGGTATCCTCAACCGCTTCGCGATGATCTTCCGCGCGAAGGCCAACAAGGCGTTGGACCGCGCCGAAGATCCGCGCGAGACCCTCGACTACTCGTACCAGAAACAGCTGGAGATGCTCCAGAAGGTCCGGCGTGGAGTCGCTGACGTCGCCACCAGCCGGAAGCGTCTCGAGCTGCAGATGAACCAGCTGCAGCAGCAGTCCGGCAAGCTCAAGGACCAGGCGCAGAAGGCGCTCGGTATGGGCCGGGAGGATCTCGCCCGCGAGGCGCTGACCCGACGCTCCGGCGTCGAGCAGCAGCTCACCGATCTCAGCACGCAGCACGCGACGCTGCAGGGCGAGGAGGAGAAGCTCACGCTCGCCGCCCAGCGTCTGCAGGCCAAGGTGGAGGCCTTCCGTACCAAGAAGGAGACCATCAAGGCCACCTACACCGCCGCCGAGGCCCAGACCAGGGTCGGCGAGGCGTTCACCGGCATCTCCGAGGAGATGGGCGATGTCGGCATGGCAGTGCAGCGGGCCGAGGACAAGACGGCCGAGCTGCAGGCCCGCTCCGGCGCGATCGACGAACTGCTCGCGTCGGGTGCGCTCGACGACGTCACCGGGACGGGCAAGGACGACATTTCGCTCGAGCTCGAACGCATGGCGTCCGGCAACGACGTCGAGAGCGAGCTCGCGGCGATGAAGGCACAGATCGGCGGCGGCAGCGCCGAGGCCCCCAAGGAGATCGAGGGCCAGCCTGCCGAGGGCGAGGCGGCATCCCCAGCCAGCCAGCCGTCCAAGGCAGCGCCGGAACAGCCACAGAGGCAAGGTGAGTGAATCGTGATCGTCCGCATTCTCGGAGAGGGGCAGGTCAAGGTCGCCGACAAGCACCTTGAAGCCCTCAACGAGCTCGACGGCAGGCTCGAGTCTGCGGTCAACGCCGGTGACGAGGACGCCTTCAGGGCGGCGCTGCAGGCACTTCTGGAAAAGGTGCGTGCGGTCGGTACCAAGCTCCCAGACGACTCGCTCGAAGACTCGGATCTCTTCCTCCCGCCCGAGGACGCCACGGTCGACGAGGTCAAGGAACTCCTCGGCGAAGAGGGACTCATCCCCGGATAGTGCGGTCGGTCGGGAACCACACCGGGCGGCCGCACTCCTGTGCCGTACGCGTGAGACCGTCGTGTCCTGGCGGGCGACGCTCGTCGGGGTGGAACGACTCGGGGGCCGGAACGACAGTGCGTCGGGAACATTTGGGCGCTCGCGCATCGTCGTATGAAGTGACTCTCGAGGAGCGATGAAAAGATGGCTCGCACACGATTTCTGCCGGACCGGGGCCTTACGTCACGGATGGTCCTGGTCATGTTCCTGCTCGGCCTGCTCTACGTCGCGGTCATGGCCGGGTTGATCGCCGCCGGTTTCAATGTCGCGTTGGTGTTGATCATCGCGGCCGGCGTCCTGGTCGCGCAGTGGTTCTTCTCCGACAAGATCGCCCTTGCCGCCATGGGCGCCAAGGTGGTCGAACCCGAGGACGACCCCGAACTGCATGGCGTGATCGACCGCCTGTGCGCGCTGGCCGACATGCCGAAACCGCGGGTCGCGGTCGCCCGCACCGACCTCCCCAACGCGTTCGCGACCGGGCGCAACCCCAAGAAGGCGGTCGTGTGCGTGACGGACGGGTTGCGGCGCCGGCTCGAGAAGGCGGAGCTGGAAGGTGTGCTGGCGCACGAGCTGTCCCACGTCGCCCACCGCGACGTCGCCGTCATGACGATCGCCTCGTTCCTAGGCGTGCTCGCCGGTCTTGTCTTCCGGTTCGGGATGTATTCCGGGCTCGGTCGTAGCCGCGACAACACCGCGATCATCTTCGCCGTGATCTGGTTGGGCAGCATCGCCGTCTACGTGATCAGCTTCCTGCTCACCCGGGCGCTGTCGCGCTACCGCGAATTCGCGGCCGACCGCGCCGGTGCCTACCTCACCGGGCAGCCGTCGGCGCTCGCGTCGGCGTTGACCAAGATCTCCGGCGAAATGTCACGGATCCCGACGAGGGACCTGCGCAAGGCCCAGCCGGCCCAGGCGTTCTTCTTCGCCCCGGCCGCCGTGGGCAAGACCCTCGGCGGGCTGCTGGCCACCCACCCGAGCACAGACAAGCGGCTCGAACGCCTCGCCCAGGTGAGTGCCGAGCTCGGCAAACCGATGTGATCATGATCGTGATCATGAAGGATTTCGGGGTCCATGGCCCGCTTTTCCTTCACGATCATGGCGCTCGCCCTCGCGATGATCGACCGATCTGAGAGGCTGCCGGGATGAAGTTCCTCGACGCGTTGCTCGGGCGCAGCAAGCCCGCGAAGCCCGACCTCGACCAGCTGTTCGGACTGCCCCAGGCGGCGCTCACCTTGGAGGCGGCGACGGACTTTCGTCCGACCGGGGTCGGCTCGGTGTGCTACAGGGCTGCGGAGGGTGGCGCGTTCGCCTCGACCCAGGCCGACGTCCAGCAGCTCCTGGACGCCGACGAAGGGCCTAAGGTCGAACGTACGCAGGACAGCTACGGCTTCACCTGGCTGGTGTGCAAGCACGACCCGTCCGACACATCCGGCCTGGTGACCGACCTGCACGCGGTCAACAGTTCGCTGGAGGACTCGGGGTTCGGCCCCTCGCTGCTGTGTTCGCTGCTGACGTTCCGCGACACCGACGCCCGCAAGCTCGCGCTGGTCTACCTCTACAAGCGCGGCAGCTTCTATCCGTTCGCCCCGCAGTCCGGCGAGCGCCGCGACAACGCGCTCGAGCTGCAGGTCCGGGGCCTCATCACCAATGACCTTCGCGTCGAGGACGACCTGTCCCGCTGGTTCCCGGTGTGGGGTGCGCCGGGCCTGTGAGGCGGTGAC
>JBOHED010000477.1:0-9206 GCA_050700915.1 Actinopolymorphaceae bacterium
CTCTTCGACGAGCCCACCTCGGCGCTCGACCCCGAGATGATCAAGGAGGTGCTCGACGTCATGGTCGACCTCGCCCAGGGCGGCATGACCATGGTCGTCGTGACCCACGAGATGGGCTTCGCCCGCAGCGCCGCCGACCGGGTGGCGTTCATGGCTGACGGCCAGATTGTCGAGGAACGTACGCCTGAGGAGTTCTTCACCAGCCCGCGTTCTGATCGGGCGAGGGACTTCCTCTCCAAGATCCTGCAGCACTGAGTTTCCTGCACAGCACCGAACCTTCGCCTCACGCGGGGCCCTGCAAAGGCGAAGCCCACCAAGGCCCGAGGCCGAATGAGTACGAAATTCACCAAGAAGGGGACGTCATGCGAATGAGCAAGTTGCGGTTGCTGGGGGTGGCCGCCGTTACCGCGCTGGTCCTCAGCGCCTGTGGGGGGTCCGGCGGCGTCGACGTCGAGGTCGCCGACAACCCCGAGTTCGCCTCCGGCACGACGATGGCGAAGCTGGCGGACGCCGGCAAGATCACGATCGGCGTGAAGACCGACCAGCCGGGCATCGGCTATCTCGAGCCGGGCTCCGACGCGCCGACCGGGTTCGACATCGAGATGGGCAAGATCATCGCCGCCAAGCTCGGGATCGCGCCCGAGGATGTCACCTGGAAGGAAACGGTCTCGGACAACCGGGAACCTTTCCTCGAGAACGGCACAGTCGACATCGTGATCGCGTCGTACTCCATCAACGACGAGCGGCGCCAGGTGGTCGGTCAGTACGGTCCGTACTACATCACCGGCCAGCAGCTGCTGGTGCGCGAGGACGACAAGGACCGGATCACCGGGCCCGAACAGCTTGCCGATGTCAAGACCTGCTCCGTGACGGGGTCGACGTCGCTCGACAAGGTGGCAGACGACTACGGCGCGAGCCCGGTGCCGTTCGACACGTACTCCGACTGCGTGACCCAGCTGCAGAACGGTTCGGTGGACGCCGTCACGACCGACGGCGCGATCCTGCTGGGCTACGCCGCGCAGGCCCCCGACGAGCTCGAGGTCGTCGGCAAGGCGTTCAGCGAGGAGCGTTACGGCATCGGCTACACGCACGGTGACGCGGAGATGTGCAAGTTCCTCGACGAGACTGTCCAGGCCGCCGTCAAGGACGGCACCTGGGCGGAAGCGTTCGAGGCGACGCTCGGTGAGTCGGGTGTGGAGACTCCCAAGGCGCCGAAGCCAGACGCCTGCGAGTAAGAGGGTCCGATTCGGTGCCCGGCGTGGCGACGCGCCGGGCACTGACACGTCCGAGACGAAGGTGAGGAGACGCGGCCGTGTACTTGTCCGAGCTGGGATCCCGGCTTATCGACGGATTCTGGTTGACCCTCCAGCTCCTCGCGTGCTCCCTGGTCATCGCGACCGTGTTGGGTACTCTGCTCGCTGCCATGCGGGTGTCACCCGTCGCGCCGCTCCGGGCCTTCGGCACCAGCTACGTCAATGTCTTCCGTAACACCCCTCTGGTCGTGCTGTTCGTCATCGCGGTCGTGGGACTTCCAGCTGTCGGCCTGCTCCGGGACGGCTTCCTCTGGGGCAACGCCTTCTTCTGGCGCGCAGTCGTCGCGCTCTCCCTCTACACGGCCGCCTTCGTCTGTGAGGTCGTCCGGTCGGGCATCAACACCGTCCAGTCGGGTCAGGCCGAGGCGGCGCGTTCCCTCGGCATGTCGTTTGGCCAGACACTCGGGCTCGTCGTCCTACCACAGGCGTTCCGGGCCGTCATCCCGCCGTTGGCGAGCGTCTACATCGCCCTGACGAAGAACACCTCGGTCGCCGCGGTCTTCGGCGTCACGGAGGCCACCTACCGGCTGAGCGACCTGATCGAGGACTTCCCGGGTTCGCTGGTCTACAACTTCATCGGCATCGCCGGCGGCTACATCGCGATCGTCCTGGTGATCTCGGGCATCGCGGCACTTCTCGAGCGGCGAGTGGCGGTGGCGCGATGAGTGCGGTGCTGTTCGACGTACCCGGCCCGAAGGCCATCGCGCGGCAACGCGTCTACACGGGGATCGGCACCCTCGGCATGGTCGCCATTTTCGCGTGGCTTCTGTGGAAACTGTGGCAGTCCGAGCAGATCACACCTGACAAGTGGGAGGCCTTCGCCAACCCCGCCATCCTCGGCGCACTCGCCGAAGGCCTTGTCACCACGCTCAGCGCGGCCGCCGTCGCCATCGTCCTCGCCATCGTCTACGGCGCTGCTTTCTGCGCCGGCCGCCTGTCCGACCATGCGTGGGTCCGCGTACCAAGTGTGGCCATCGTCGAGTTCTTCCGGGCTGTCCCGCTCCTGCTCCTCATCCTATTCGTCTTCTACGGTTTCGGAAACGTCCTGGGGCCATTCTGGGCACTGGTCATCGGTCTGATGCTCTACAACGGCTCGGTCCTTGCCGAGATCTTCCGGGCCGGCATGCTGGCGGTGCCCCGTGGGCAGAGCGAGGCGGGCTATGCGGTCGGGTTGCGGAAGTCCCAGGTGATGGCGCTCGTCCTGGCTCCGCAGGCGGTTCGTTCGATGCTGCCGGCGATCATCAGTCAGTGCGTCGTCGCCCTCAAGGACACCACCCTTGGCTACGCGGTCGGGGCACCAGGCATCGTCCGTGTCGGTGAACAGATCTACGGCCATCCGCTCTACAACAACCCGCTGGCGGTCGGCATCGTGCTCGCCGCGGTCTTCATCGTCATCAACTACGGCCTGGGCCGACTCGCCCAGTGGCTCGAGTCACGGATGCGCCGCCAGGGTCGCCGGGTCGTCCCAGTCGCCATCGTCCCGGGTGCCGGTCCTGACGCCGGTGCGTCCCAGGCCAGCTGACAAGACCACGAACGCATTCCAGCCAGTCCCATGAGCTCTGCGATCGCCGGAGGGCCTGTACTGGAACGACATCGGGCTCGACGGCACGGTCAAGAATCTCCTGCTGCTCGACTCGGCCGCGCACGATCCGCGCTACCGGGCGGTCGTGGAGACCTACGCCGAACACACGTGGGCCAGCAACCGCGATCCCGCGCTCGGACAGTTCCGCTTCCCGCCGTCGGGCGGCGGTCCGTACGACCCTTCCTCACGGCCGGAGTCACTGGAGCAGTCCGCGGTCGTCCAGACCTTCGCCCTGCTGGCCTGGAATCCCCGCGACTACCGCTTCGCGGCATGAAAGGGCATCGTCGGGCGGGTACGAAAATCCCGTGGTCGTCGCCGCTCGGCCATTGGTAGCGTGCGTACGCACAACTGAACAGGCCTTCAGGAGGTAAGCGCCGGATTTCCGCGAGGGATGCGGGCATTCGGTGCGGTAGCTCAGAGAGCTTCGGCTGACAGAGCGTCTGAAGCCATGTTGGTCATGCTGGTCCTTCGACGGACCGGCATGTCACGTGGCCTTGGGCGCTTTTCGTTTCCAGCCGAGGCGATCACCTTCCTCGGCTGCCAGAGGCGGCGGAGGATATGGCGAACGAACGGCAGTTCCGACCCCGGTCGCGGATCATCGCCACCAGGGGTGTCCGCGAGTACCGCGAGACCATCCCGGCTGTGGTCACGGCCGACGACACGGTGCTCGAACTCGGCTGCGAGTGGGGCACCACGACCGCGCTGCTCGCCGCGCACGCACCAGCGGTCATCGGTACCGATGTCAGCGCGGTCTGTATCGAGCGGGCGCGGAAGATGCGACCGCAACTCGAGTTCGCGGTGCTCGACGCGTACGACATCAGGGCCGCCCTGGATCTCGGCGAGGCGTTTTCGGCGATCTACCTCGACCTGTCCGGGCTCTCCGGCTACCGCGGGTTGCTGGACCTGATCGCCCTGGTGAATTCGTACGCTTCGCTTCTTCAGCCCCACACCATCGTCGTCAAGAGTGGCGCGTTGAAGAACTTCGCGACACGGTGCATGGCCTGGGCGTGATTGCCGCGACCGCTGTCACGACGTCCTACGAGGCGGGGGTGGTGGCGAGGATCCGTTCGATCTCGGGGCGGAGCTCGTCGTAGAGGCGGTAGGTGCAGCCGGTGGCCTTGGCGATCAGGCGTTCGGCCCGCGTCATGGCCTGCCACGGATGATCGGCAGGGATGCCGGTCGCATCGCCCGGCCCGCCGAGTCCTTCGCCACGCGCCAACTCCGCCGGGGTGAGGGTGCCGATCACCGCCACGGCCGCGGCGTGCGCGTCGTCGAGGCGAGCGAGGACACGTGCGACCGGGACCGCGCGGGCCCACGCCGCCTCCCGCGCGTGGTGCACGTCGTCCCGCGGCCACGGCGCGCCGGCGGCGATGGCGAGATCGTCGCCTCCGTACCACTCCGGGGCAGGGACGTCCGGCTGGTCCCGCATCCAGGCGAACACCGGCGTGCAGGTTTCGTTCCAGAACGCGACCGCCGCCAAGGCTTCAAGGACCGTACGACCATCCGACCTCGGCGCCGCCACCTGATCCGGCGTGAGCTTGTCGACCAACGGCCGGAACGCCTGCCAGGACAGCTCGATGCGCTCGAGCAGTTCGTGAGTGCTGTGGGCGTCGGTCGTCATGGCGTCACTCCTCATCCCGGTCGTCGCGCGCCCCGTGCCGATCGCCGCTCGTCTCGTCCCGGTCATGGCTCGCCGTCGCGGCACCCACCGGCGCCTCGCCCCTGTGCGACTGACCATAGGGGGAAATGACGTCGAGGCGTGTCATATTTCTGGGTGAAGATGGGGGGACTGGGTCGTTGGTGCTCTCCCCCTGGGCGAGCTTCTTGCGGCCCGGGCGGCACGATCGGGAGAGGCGGTGACGAGCCATGCGGGCCGAACGGCTGTTGCGGATCCTGCTCCTCCTCCAGGTGCACGGCCAGATGACCGCACGGGAGCTCGCCGGGCGGCTCGACACCTCCACCCGGACGATCCAGCGGGACCTCGACACCCTGAGCCTCGCCGGTATCCCGGTGTACGCGACGCGGGGTCGGGCGGGTGGGTGGACCTTGGCGCCGGACTACCGGACCCGGCTGACGGGCCTGACTCCCGCGGAGGCGATGACGGTCTTCGTCGGGACCACCGCACATGTGCTCGCCGACCTCGGCCTGGCCGACGCTTCGGCGAGCGCGCACACGAAGCTGCTGTCCGCGCTGCCGTCCCACGCTCGCCGCGACGCCGAGTACGCCCAAGCGCGGGTCCTCGTCGACCACGAGGGTTGGTCCGGCATCGGCGAGGCGGCCGAGCCGTGGCTGGTCGTCGTACGCCAGGGTCTGTGGGAGGAGAGGCGGATCCGACTCACGTACGGCTCCAGCGGGACGGACTTCCTGGTGTCCCCGCTCGGCCTCGTCGCGAAGGGCCGGACCTGGTACCTCGTCGCAGCCAGGGACGACGGCGAGATCCGTACGTACCGGATGCAACGGGTGGGTGCCGCCGTCCTCACCGAGGAGACGTTCACCAGGCCGGCGGACTTCGACCTCGCCTCTCACTGGGCCGATGCCTGCGCGGAATTTTTCGCCAACCGGCCGGTCTTTCCGGTCCAGCTCCGCGTCCGCACCGACGCCCTCAGCCGGCTGTCGTGGGCGCCGAGTACGACGGTCGGCGCGACCACCGACGATCCGGACGGCTGGTCACAGGTGGAGATGACCTTCGAGAACCCCTTCGAGGCACGCATGTTCCTGCTCGGCATGGCCGGTGATGCCGAGGTGATCGCGCCGCCGGAACTCCGCTCGGAGATGCGCCTGGCCGCCGAACGTCTCGTCGACGTCCACGCCGACGACGGCACGCCCTGACCGCCTGCTGGTCGCGGCCCGTCGAATCAACCGCGACCCCTCAGAAGAAGTCGCGCGACCAGGGGGTGCGGCCACCGAATGCCCGATCGAGCGCGTCGAGATCGGTGTCTTCCGCAGCGGACACCAGGCCGGCTCGGCCGAGTCGACGGGGATTCGCCCACCCGGTGTAGAGGGCGGCGAACGGGCCGATGCCGAGGCGGACGTCCGCACGGCCGCCCGGCTCGAGGGCAGCGTGACCGTCCTTGATCCGGAGGACGTGCGGGCCGGTGTTCCAGGGTGCCGTGTCGTCCGCGAGGTCGAGATGAACCTCCACGTCGATCTCGGGGGCGTAGCCGCGGGCCGCGATGGCAGCGGGCGCATCCACCAGGCGGGTCATCCAACACCATCCCCAGCCGGCCGGGCGCAGGTCGCGCTCGCCCAGCAACATGGGCAGGGCGAACGACTGGGGCGCGACGATCTCGACGACCTCCGCGACAGGATGGTAGGAACCGAGCAGATGCAAAAGCGTGAGCTCGGCGTCGAGATCGGACCCGATGAGCTGGCGGACCGACAGCTTGAAGAAGCCTCGGTCGTCCGTTGCGCTCCCGCGTTCGACGATGACGAGGCCCACGAGAGCCCCGTCGCGTACGGCGACGTAGGCGTCATTGTCGACCGGCTTGCCGCCCAGGAGTCGGCGGGCCGCGAACTCTGGTCCGTACCAGAGATTGCCGGGCTCATCCCGCGACACCTCCTCGTGGAGGCGTCGCAGATCCGGAAGGTCCGTCTCGACGGCGCGTCGCGTCGTGGCCACCCGCGCCGGCCTGGGAAGCGCCGCCAGCGCACGGAGATCAAGCTTCTGCTCGGGGTAGCTTCCCGCGACCTCCCAGCCGAAGCGGCGGTAGAGCGTGTGGTTCATCGGGTACAGCGTGGAGAGAGCTTCACCGCGCTCGCGCATCTGCTCCAGGGCTCGGCGGAGGAGCCCGCTCGCCACGCCCCGCCCACGGTATGCCGGCTCGACCGCCACACCACCGACACCGCCCATGGGGACCCGGTGCCCGCCGAACCACTGCCCCAACTCCCAGACGGACAACCGCCCGACGATCTCCCCGCCATCGGTCGCGACGAGCCGGCGATCGAGCGGGACTCCCCCGCGGTCGACCTCCTCGTCGTACGCCGAGGACCGCGCGGCGAAGCCCAACTGGCCGAGCCGGTGCATCGCCTCACGATCGTCGTCGCGGGCCGTTCTCACCTCGATTGCCATAACCAGGAACGCTAACGGTGACCGGGGCGACCAGGCGATCGGGTATCGGCTCGGCACTCCGCCGACCGAGATGATCTACTCGGCTCGCGCGCCCTGGATCTCGGCCGGATCGTCCATGGCGTCGACTGCACCTGCGAACTCCTCGACGGCCTGGCGCTCCTCGTCTCCCGCGTCATCGGCCAGCCCTTCCCGAACGACGCGGAGAGCGACGCCAGGCGGGTAACCCTTGCGGGCGAGCATCCCCACCAGTCGACGCACCCGGGTCTGGCCGTCGAGCCCGCGGGTCGCCCGGAGCTTCCGGTCCACCAGGGCTCTCGCCGTCGCCAGTTCGGTCTCCGGTGACAACTGCTCGACGGCCTCGCCCACGTCGTCGTCGGCGACGCCCCGGCGACGCAGCTCGTGGGCAAGTGCACGCCGGGCCAACCCACGGCCGGCGTGCCGCGTCTCGACCCAGGCACGGGCAAATGCGGCATCGTCGATGAGGCCGACCTCGGAGAACCGCCTCAACACCTTCTCGATCACATCGTCGGGGACGCTACGCCGTTCGAGGGCACGGGCAAGCTGCGCTCGGGTCCTCGGCTGACCGGTGAGCTGCCGGAGAACGATGGCGCGGGCAACCTTCTCGGGATCCGCCTCCGGTCCCTCACCCGCGCCATCGCCACGCGACAGCTTCCTCGCCCTAGAATTCCTCGGGCTCATCGGCGGGAGCGTCAATCTGCGGACCGATGCCGAGCTTTTCCTTGATCTTCTTCTCCAGCTCCTCGGCGAGATCGGGGTTGTCCTTGAGGAACTTGCGGGCGTTCTCCTTGCCCTGCCCGAGCTGGTCGCCCTCGTAGGTGTACCAGGCGCCGGCCTTGCGGACGAGACCGTTCTCCACGCCGAGGTCGATCAGGCTGCCCTCACGGCTCACGCCCTCGCCGAACAGGATGTCGAACTCCGCCTGCCGGAACGGTGGAGCCATCTTGTTCTTGACCACCTTGACCCGGACCCGGTTGCCGACGGCCTCCTGGGAGTCCTTCAGCGTCTCGATCCGGCGGACGTCGAGGCGTACCGAGGCATAGAACTTCAACGCCTTCCCACCCGTCGTCGTTTCGGGGCTGTTGTGCACGATGACGCCATCAGCCAGGTAGTTGTGCGAACCCTCGACCTCGATGTCGAAGCGGTGCATCGACCTCGTCTTCGGCTTGATCCGTACGTCGAGCACCGGCGCCGGAACCGGAAGCAGCGTCGGCTCCACGAACTCCGGCTTCACGGCGAACCGGCCCTGGAAACGCTCGAGAAGCTTGTACTGCATCGACGGGTGCACATGGGGCGCCACGATCTCGTGCAGCTTGGCTGTCTCATCCTTGCCGAAGATGAGGAACGGCACCTTGCGGCCGCCCTTCGTCATCAACCGCGGTCCGAGCCCGAAGGTGTGCGCCAGATGCTCAACCAGTCGTTCGCGCGACTCAGGGCTCATCGCCGCCACGCAGATCTCCGAGCGCCCGCTGCCCTCGCGGGTCCGCTGCTGGACTCCCTTCGCGCGGACGGCGAACGAACCGTCGTCCATGTACCAGATCGCGAGCGACAGCGGCGTCAACGCCTTCAGGAAGTCCCAGTCGAAAGTCTTCTCGCCGTCCTGTGCGTACACCGTCTGGCGTAGATCGGCGAGCTCCGGCAGCGGCGTGAGGTCGACGAATGCCGCGCCCTTGGCGTTGACGGTGCGGCACTGGCCGATGTTGGCGAACAGCGACGCCTTCCAGTCGAGGTAGTCGAGCTGCTTCGCGCCATGCCCCATCCGGAACCTGGTGCCGAGACTGCCTGGTATACGGCTCGGTGACAGCGCTCCATCGCCCATCAGCCCGCCGCGGATGACCTCCCGCTGCCGCGGACTCAGCCGATGCGGCTGGGACAGCATGACCCGATCTCCCACGGCCAGTTCGCCGGCCTCGCGCCACCCACCTGGCGTCCGTACGAGGTGGTTGCGGGTCAACCCCATCTGGGCCCGGCCGTTGCCACCCGGGCGGGCGACAGTGATCTGCAGGAACTCGTCGGTCACGCCGTTGTCGAACCAGCTGACGACCTTCTTGGGAACGATCTTGCCGACCGCCGGGTCGTACGACAGCACCTCGACAGGCATCCGCTGGTTGACGATCTTGCCGATCTTCTCCTGCGTGCCGTCGGCCAGCGTCACCCGCGTGCCATAGGACAGACAGCCGAACATGACGCCGACCTTCTCGCGGAGCTGGTTGATGAAGATCAC
>JBOHED010000478.1:0-4336 GCA_050700915.1 Actinopolymorphaceae bacterium
CCGACCCGGAGCTCGCACCGCTCGCCGATGACCCCGCGCCGGCTGCCGACACGGCGTCCGCTCCACCTCCGGCTGCCGACGCGCCGTCCGCTCCACCTCCGCCTGCCCGGGCCGACGGCGATGACGACCTCTCCAGCTTCCGGCTCTGACCCGTACGCCGGTGGCGGCGGCGAAGCCCCGGCCGTGTCGTCGGCGTTCGAGGCGTTCCATCCACGCGTACGCCAGTGGATCTGGGACCAGGGCTGGCAGTCCCTGCGGAGCGCACAGGAGCACGCGGCGGCACCGATCATGGCCGGCGACCGGGACGTGATCGTCGCCGCGGCCACGGCCAGCGGTAAGACCGAGGCGGCCTGGCTGCCGATCTGTTCGGTGCTCGCCACCCAGGCGGAGACCGACGAAGCGCAGCCAGGTGTCAAGGCGCTCTACCTCAGCCCGCTGAAGGCGTTGATCAACGACCAGCATTCCCGGCTCGACCAGCTCTGCGAGCACCTCGACCTTCCCGTGCACCGCTGGCACGGCGACGTCGCGGGCTCGCAGAAGAGGCTCGTCACCCGCCGACCCGACGGCCTGCTGCTCATCACACCGGAGTCACTGGAGTCGCTGTTCGTCAACCAGGGCGAGAAGATCGTGCGCCTGTTCGGCGGGCTGCGCTATGTGGTGATCGACGAGCTGCACTCGTTCATCGGCACCGAACGGGGCGCGCAGCTGAGGTCGCTCCTGCACCGGCTCGAGCTCGCGGTACGCCACCGCGTTCCCCGGGTGGCGCTGTCGGCGACCCTCGGTGACTTCGGCGCCGCGGCGGAGTTCCTGCGTCCCGGCGGCGGCACGGAGGTGGTGGTCATCTCGTCGGTGGACGAGGAACGGACCGAGCTGCGCATGCAGTTGCGCGGCTACATCGCCGCGGACCCGGTGAAGGCGGGCGCCGACCCGACCGGCGAGACCGGCGTCGACTATGCCAAGGGCGCAATCGCCGACCACCTGTTCAGCACGTTGCGTGGCAGTGACAATCTCGTCTTCACCAATGCCCGCGGCTCGGTCGAGGTCTACACCGACCTACTCAGCCGGCGCTGCGCCGATGCCAATGTGCCGAACGAGTTCCTGCCCCATCACGGCAATCTCTCCAAAGACGTCCGCGAACACGTGGAGGACCGGCTCAAGGCGTCCGACACCCCGACGACGGCGGTCTGCACATCCACGCTGGAGATGGGCATCGACATCGGATCGGCCGACTCCGTAGCCCAGATCGGCGCCCCGCTTGGTGTTTCGGTCCTTCGGCAACGACTCGGGAGGTCAGGACGTCGCGGTCAGCCTGCGGTGCTCCGGATGTACGTCACCGAACCCGAGCTCACCGACCACACCCCGCCCGCGGACGCACTCCGCAGCCAGCTGATGCAGACGATCGCGATGGTCGACCTGCTGCTGGAGCGGTGGTACGAACCACCGGACCTGCGCCGGCTCCACCTGTCCACGCTGATCCAGCAGGTTCTGTCGGTGATCGCCCAACGCGGCGGTGCCGACGCCGAGCCGCTCTTCGAGGCGCTGTGCGCACACGGCCCGTTTCGTACGGTCGACAGGGAGACGTTCGTCGCGCTTCTGCGGGCCATGGGCGCGGCCGAACTCATCTCCCAGGACAGCGAGGGCATGCTGCTGCACGGCTCCATCGGCGAGAAGCTGGTCAACCACTTCAGCTTCTACACCGCGTTCACGACCGACGACGAGTATCGGTTGGTGTCCTACGGCCGGACTCTCGGCTCGCTGCCGGTCGACTACCCGATCGCCGTGGGCAGCCTGCTGATCTTCAGTGGCCGGCGTTGGCGGGTGCTCGCGGTGGAGACGCAGCAGCGGGTCATCGACCTGGCACCCGCACGGGGTGGGCGGCCGCCGGCGTTCCCCGGTCTGGGTGCCGACGTCGCCGACGAGGTGCGCCGGCGGATGCGCAGCCTGTACGAAAGCGACGCGGTCCCGGTCTACCTCGACCAGGTCGCCCAACGGCTGCTCGACGAGGGACGTGCTGCCTACCGGCGACTCCTCCTCGCCGAGCAGCCGCTCCTGTCATGGGGACGCGACACCGTGCTGCTGCCATGGCGCGGCGACCAGATCATGAACACCCTCGCGGTAGTGCTCCGCGGTCATCGGCTGGAGGTCGGTCAGGACGGCGCCGCGTTGACCATCCGGCGTACCAACACCGTCGGCCTGTGGAAACTCATCCAACGCCTGGTCGACGCGCCGCCTCCTGATCCGCTGGACCTGGCCGACACCGTGGCGAACAAGATCGCCGACAAGCACGACCAGTATCTCGACGACGCCCTGCTCACCCAGTCCTACGCCGCTCGCAGTCTGGACGTGCCCGGTGCCTGGTCGACACTTCGCCAGCTGTCGAGTGCACCCTGCCCGGAGTGATCGGCGCAGTACGCAACAAAACCCGGTTTCGTTCGGCCACCCGCGCTGGTAATGTCCGATGGCTCGTCGTACGACAGTAGTGTCGGAGAGTAGGGACCGAACCGAGCCGGTTGCGCCGCCCGACATCGAGGGCGGCCCCGGAGCGAGGGCCCGCGCCCACTGCTGACGAAAGCCTGATCACCTTCGTGGAGGCCCTTCGTCATGCCCTCTGCCCCTTCCAATACCGCCGGGGATATTCCGGCCGAGTCCGCGGTCGACACCGCGGTCGATATCGCAGCCGATCCAGAATTGGCCGCCGAACAAGCGCACCTCGAAGCCTCTCGTGCCGCCATGCAACTCATGCACGCGGAGGTTGTCGAGACCGAAACACCGATGATCGTCAATGCAGGCTCGGACAGCTACTGGGACAACAAGTTCTATCAATGGGCGCGAGAACACCGCGCTGAAGTATTGCTGGACATGCCGATGATCCCGCTCTTCTTCGGGCGACTGGACTGTGAGCCGGGCGCGGTGTTCGACCACCTCGAGAGGCGCTCCGGGTCGGGTGGCGACGTCGACCGGATCTATATCGGCCGTCGGCACATCCGCGAGCCCGACGGCACTCCGTTGGTGATCGACTGGCGGGCCCCGGTGTCGGTGCCGTTCTATCGGGCCGGACCGGCCGACCCCCAACGCGTCTTGGTGCGCCGTCGCCACGGCTTCTCCCACGAACCGGGTCCGAGTGGGTACGTCGAACTGACGGCGTACGAAGACGAACCGGTGAGTGGCGGGCAGGTCGCGGCGGTGGAGGAGGGCTTCTCCCACCTGGTGACGGCGGAGATCGAGCGGCCACGATCCGGGCCGATGCGCGACATCGTGGCGACGATCCAGCCCGACCAGGACGTCCTGGTCCGCGCGCCACTGAACACCACGATCTGTGTGCAGGGAGCACCCGGAACCGGCAAGACGGCGGTCGGGCTGCATCGGATCGCCTATCTGCTGTACGCCGAGCGGACCCGGCTCGCGCGCGACGGTGGAGTCGCGATCGTCGGTCCGAATCGCTCGTTTCTGGCCTACATCCGGCACGTGCTGCCGGCGCTCGGCGAGGTCTTCGTCCAGCAGCTCACGTTCTCGGATCTGATCCGCCGCTACTTCCCCGACCATCCGATGGCCGCTGAGGAGGAGTCCGCCGCGACGGTCACCATGAAAAACGACGCCCGGATGGCGGCGGTTCTGCGGCGGGCGCTGTGGTCCGGCGCCGGTGTCGACGATGACGTGGAGGCGTTGGTCTACAGCAGCGGAGCGAACCGCTTCCGGGTACCGGATTACCAGGTGCGCGAAATCGTCGCGGGCGTGCTCGACAACGCCACGCGGTACGCCACTGGCCGCACCACGGTCGCGCAGCGGCTCGCGCACGCGGTGCTGGTTCGGATGGAGCAGCGCGGCGGCACCCCGGACGATCGGACCCAGAATGCCGTGGCCAGGTCGGCTCCGGTCAAGCGAATCCTCCAGCGGGTGTGGCCGCAGCGTACGCCGGAACAGGTGCTGCACCGCCTGCTGTCGGATCCGGACTTCCTGGCCGATGCCGCCGGCGACAAGCTCACGGCCGAGGAGCAGAAGGCACTGCTCTGGCCAAAGCCCTACCGGTCGGTGAAGTCCGCGCGCTGGTCGGAAGCCGACCTGGTCCTGCTGGACGAGCTTGGTGAGCTGCTCGAGAGTGCGCCCCGCCGCGGCCATCTGGTGGTCGACGAGGCGCAGGACCTCTCGGCCATGCAGCACCGCGCGCTCGGCCGGCGCTGTCGTACAGCGACGGTGTTGGGCGACCTGGCTCAGGCCACCACGCCGTACGCGTCGACCTCCTGGCACTCTGTGCTGGAGCAGCTGGGGGCGGGCGAGTCGGCCGAGCTGGTGGAGCTCACCCGTGGATTTCGGGTCCCAGCCACGATCATCGACTACG
>JBOHED010000479.1:0-12121 GCA_050700915.1 Actinopolymorphaceae bacterium
GACCTACGACGGGCCCAACGGCTTCCTCCTCATGCAGGTCCGCAAGGAGCTGAGCAAGCTCGACTACTCCGAACGTGAGATCGACTCGGGTGGCCTCAAGGTCACGACCACGTTCGACCCGAAGGCGCAGCGGGCGATGGAGCGGGCGTTCAAGAAGAACTACCCGAAGGAGAACGCGAAGGGTGTCTTCGCCGGCGGAGCGGCGGTCCGGCCCGGCACGGGCGAGGTCGTGGCGATGTTCGGCGGGCGCGACTACCTCGAGCGGCAGTTCAACGACGCGACGCAGGCGGAGCTGCAGCCAGGTTCGACGTTCAAGGCGTTCGCCCTTGCCGCCGCGCTCGAGAACAACATCTCACTCGACAGCAGGTTCTCCGGAAACTCGCCGTTCGAGCTGGAGAACGGCGACGAGGTCAACAACGAGTTCGACGAGGACTACGGCGAGTACGTCGACCTGAAGGAGGCGATCCGCGATTCCATCAACACCGCGTTCGCCGACCTCACCGTCAACGGCCTCAAGCCGGCCGGTCCCAGCAAGGTCGTCGACGCCGCCATCCGGGCGGGCATCCCCGAGGACACCAAGGGTCTGGACAAGCACGCCAAGGTCGCCCTCGGGTTCGCCTCCGTGACGCCGATGGACATGGCCAACGCCTACGCCACGTTCGCCGTCGGTGGGCAGAAGGCGGAATGGCACGTGGTCGACCAGGTGGCGACGCGCAGTGGCGAGATCGACTACGAAGCGCCGACGGGACTGGACCGAGCCTTCGACAGTGACGTCGTCCGCGACATCAACTACGCGCTCCAGGACGTCATCCAGAACGGAACCGGTGAGAACGAGGCCAAGGCACTCGGTCGTCCGGCTGCCGGCAAGACCGGTACGCACGAGGACGAGACCGCATGGTTCGTCGGCTATACACCTCAGCTCGCGGCGTCCGTCGCGTTCTACAAGGACGCCAACGGCGACCACCGTAAGGAGTCGCTGGACAACGTAGGCGGCGAGGGCACGTTCTTCGGCGGTGGCTATCCGGCCCGGATCTGGGCGTCCTTCATGCGGGAGGCGTTGAAGGGTCAGCCGAAGGCAGCGTTCCCGCCGCCGGCCGAGCTCGGCAAGGACGTCAACCCGGAACCGACCTACACCCCGCCGCCGACCGCGGAACCCGAGCCGACCGAGACGCCGTTGCCCGGCGACGACCCGGGTCCGGATCCCAAGCCGACCTTCACCCCACCAGGGGAGCCCGAGCCGACGGAGTCACCGGAGCCCACACCGACCGAGGACGATGGCTGGCCGCCGTGGGGCGACTGATCATCCTGCCGGCCTACCCGTAGGTAATATTTCGGGAGTACGCGGGTAATGAGTCGTCCGCAGGTACCGACATCCAGGGCCCGATAGGGCACCATGGGGCGAGACCGGACCGGCTCGTTCATGCCCGTGAGCTGCGGTCCGGGCACCCCAGACAAGCCGGTGCGAGGTACGACGGAGGCGTGGTGAGCAGGAGCCCGTCGCGGGAAGACCCGCTGGCCCGCCTGGCGACCACCTGGCTCGGGGGTCCGATCGGCCGGCACGCCCGCATCGGCGCCTCCCGCTGGACACCGCTCACCGTCGCGTTCCTGGTCACGACCGCGATGTTCGTCATCGGCGTCGTCGACAAGGCACCGTGCCACGGGCAGGGCTGGCCCCGGGAGTCCAACTACGCGTTCAGCCACCTGTGCTACACAGACGTCCCGTACCTCTACCGCGAACGCGGCTTCGCCGAGGGCGGGATCGCCTACCTCGACCGGGGCAACTACCCGCCGCTGGAGTACCCCGTCCTCACCGGCGCGGTGATGCAGGTCACGGCCTGGGTCACCCAGGCGTTCGAGAGCACTGACGCGGTGGCCGGAAGCGTGCTGTTCACCGACCTGACCGTCGTCGTGCTGTTCGGCTTCGCCCTGCTCACCGCCTGGGCGCTCAGCCGGATCACCCCGCATCGTCCGTACGACGTGATGTTCTTCGCGCTCGCTCCGGTGCTGGCGCTGGCCGGCACCATCAACTGGGATCTCGTGGCGGTCGCGCTGACGACGTGTGCGCTGCTCACCTGGTCGAAGTCCCGGCCGTTCGCGACGGGCATCCTGCTCGGCCTCGGCGCGGCCGCGAAGTTCTATCCGCTGTTCCTGCTCGGGCCCCTGTTGGTGCTGGCGTTGAGGTCGGGGAAGCTGCGCCTGTGGGGCGTGACGCTGCTGTCCGCTGTCGCCGCCTGGATGGTCGTCAACCTCCCACTCCTGCTGCTGGCGCAGGACAGTTGGGCGACGTTCTGGTCGTTCAACGCCGGCCGGGCGGGTGACTTCGGTTCGATCTGGTACGTCCTGGGCCTGGCCGGGCACCCGGTGTCGATGGTCAACGCCGTGTCCCTCGGCCTGTTCGCGGTGGCGTGCGTGGGCATCGGCTGGCTCGGTCTGTTCGCTCCGCGCCGACCCCGGCTGGCGCAGCTGGTCTTCCTGACGGTTGCGGCGTTCGTCCTGGTCAACAAGGTCTACTCGCCGCAGTACGTCCTCTGGTTACTTCCGCTCGTCGCCCTGGCCAGGCCACGGTGGCGCGACTGGGCGGTGTGGCAGGCGGGCGAGGTCATCTACTGGCTGGCGATCTGGTTGCACCTGGCGGGTGCGCTGGTGCCGGCGTCGGAGGGAACGCCTGACCGGTTCTACTGGCTCGCGGTCGGTATCCGCATCGCGGCCACGGTGTACCTCTGCGTCATGGTCGTCCGCGACATCCTCAACCCGGCAACCGACGTGGTACGGGAAGGCGGGCTGGTCGATGATCCGGCCGGTGGTCCGTTCGACCACGCAGCGGACGCCGGCGGGTTCCGGCGCTGGCTGCGTGCGGAACGGCCGGGACGTACTCCGGTAGGGGAGGGCGTCACGCCGTGAGTGGGAGAAGGAGGACGGGCGACGGGCCACTACCGGACGAGTGGGGTCGGGGTCGTGAAGGCCAACGCCGCGCGAGCACGCCACCTCCTTCCGGTCACAGTGGCCCGGGCGTCTATCAGCCCCGTCGTGCGGCCCGCCCGGTCGACGGGACCAAGGAGAGGACGTCGGGCGGTTGGCCGCCCCCGCGGAACGGCAACCCCAACGGCAACCTCAACGGCCCGCCGAACGGCAACCCCAACGGCGCGGCGATGCCTCCACCACCGCCAGCGGCCCCGGAGTTCCCACCCGCGTCCCGCATTCCTCCCTGGAGCCAGGCCCCGGGACGTGGGGGCACAGGCGGCGTGGAGCCACGCTGGGGAAGTGCGAATCCGGCTGTATCGGGCGCACGTAACGGCGACACTGGTCGGCATGCGGACATCACCGCCCGGAACCCCGATCAGGACCGGAACCCCGATCAGGACCGGAACACCGATCAGGACTGGAACACCGACCCGGCCTGGGAGGTCGGGCCTCGGACCGGCACCGAGCAGATCAGCGAACCCTTCACCCACGACGCACTCGACGATCCCACGACGACCAGCCATGCTGGGTGGGTCGACGAGCAGCCGCGGCGTACGCGGAGTGGGGAGAGGGCTATCGACAGGCACGAGCGCACGCCTGGACTTGCACCGCCGTACGAACGGCGGCCGCGGCCACCCGAGCCCACCGCCTCCCGTGGCCACCCGAGGTCACCGGGCCAGGACCTCCCGCAAGGACTCGCGCCGTGGGCCAGCCTCGGACCGTTCGGCGACCCTGATTCGGAGACGACCGGCCACCACCTCATCGACCCCCAGGCGGGCCGGATGATGGACCCGTCACCGCACCCCCGGACCGATGGCCTGCGGGCGGACGGCCATCGGTCTGAGACCGCGCGTGGAGACGCCCGGCACGGGGACGGTCGCCCCGACCCCGCGACGGGACGGTGGGCCGACCCGCCGCAGGACCGCTCCGGCGAGCGTCGCCGGCATGGCGCCGAACCCTCGACCGGAGGCGCCCGGCGTGGCGGGGGCATGGACTCCACCGGCGTCATGTCCGAGCGGTACGCCGAGACGCGTTCGCGGATCTTGGCCTGGACGCGGCTCACCCCGGGTGACCTCGAGGTCCTGCAGTGGTGGCTGCTGACCAGGCTCGGCATTCTGATCGTCGTACTCAGTGGGCCTTGGCTGTTCCTCGCCGAAGGCGAGGTCCCTGGTTTCCTCGACCGGTGGAAGCAGTGGGACTTCTGGCACTTCGACCGGATCGCCGTCCACGGCTACTTCGCGCCGGACTGGAACACGCCGGTCGAGGCGTTCTTCCCCGGTCTCCCGATGGTGTTGAAGCTCGGCTACACCGTCGGGATCCCGACCGTCGTCGTCGGTCTGCTGGTGTCGTTCGTCGCCGGTGGAGTAGCGGCGGTGGCACTGGCGAGGCTCGCCGAGGCCGAATGGGGTGAGGGCGCCGGCCGACGCGCCGCCGTCATGTGGATGGTCGCCCCACCCGCGATCTTCCTCGCCGCGCCGTACACGGAGGCGTTGTTCCTCGGGCTGGCGATCCCGGCCTGGCTGGCCGCCCGGCGTGGTCACTGGTGGCTCGCCGCCGTACTCGCGGCGTGTGCGTCGACGGTGCGGGTCTCCGGCCTGTTCCTCGCCATCGCGCTGGCGGTCGAGTTCCTGACCTCGCCCAGGCGGCGTGCGTGGTTGCAGGGGCTGTGGCTGGCTCTGCCGCTCGCCCCACTGCTCGGCTACATGGCCTATCTGAAGGTCAACACCGGCGACTGGCTGCGGTGGTACCAGGTCCAGTCCGACGGGTGGTACCGCGAGTTCACGCTCCCACCGTTCGCGCTCGCCCACACCTGGAACGCCGCGACCGGGCACACCCAGTTCAAGGACGTCAGCGACGCCGTGCAGGCCAACTTCGAGTGGATGTTCCGCGCGGAGCTGGTCGCGATGCTGGTCGGCGTCGTCGTGACGATCGCGCTGCTGGTCCTGCGCCGCTGGGGCGAAGCCACCTGGGTCGGTATCCAGGTCGCCGCGTTCTCGACGTCGGTCTGGTTCTTCTCCGTACCCCGGGCCACCCTGCTCTGGTTCCCGCTCTGGATCGGCCTGGCGGCGATCTCGCTCCGCAAGCAGTGGGTGTGGCTGACGTACCTGCTGGTGGCCGTTCCATTGCTGGGCGTGTGGACGAGTGCGTACGTCACCGGCAAGTGGGCCGGCTGACCGGCGCCGACCAGCAGCCAGGGCTGGGTCGTCCCCCGGTCCGATCGGGTCCGTTACGCGTCGACGAACCGGTCGAAGGTCGTGAAGATCATTCCGACGTTGACCGGGAGCTCCGCACCCACGTCGGGCGGGCGTACGGACGAAGGAAGGAACAGCACGCTCACCTGCATGTGCGGCGGTTCGGCGAACCACCGTCTCCGGCCCTCGATCGTGAACGGTGACAGCGCTCGACCGGCCGCCTCGAGACCACTCATCCCGAGGGTCTTGACGCGGGTCCGGAGGTTACCCACGTGGCTCGGCGCCTCGACGGCGATGCCGTGGGCCGTGCCGCCGCTCACGACGACCAGGTGGCCGTTGCCTGGTACCTTCCGCTGGCGGTAGCCGAACCGCTCACCGCGGCGGACCGGGTGGATGTCGAGGACCTGAGCCCTCGCGTGGTAGGCGTCGCGGTCGGCCAGCCAAAGCTTCGTACCGACCCTCGGGCGGAACTCGATCGCCGGGTACGCCGCACTGAGCTCCGCCAACTCCTGCGGAGTGAGGTGGGACACCCACAGCCGAGGGAGGGGCAGGTCGGCTTCGGCGAACCGCGCGATCCAGGCTTCGACCTCCTGCCGGTGCGCGCCGGCGACCGAGAGCGGCAGATGCAGGGCGAACCCTTCGCAGCGCACGCCGTCGAGGAGCTTGGCGACCATCGGGAGGTCGTCGGCGGGAACACCGTGCCGCCGCATCGACGTGAGGAGTTCGACGACCACCCGCGGCTCGCCTGGGCCGTCGACCAGGACCTGCAGATCGGCGACCCGGCCGACGGTCTGGATGATGCGTTCCTCTGGCATTGCGCCGGTGGTGCGCGCGGACACCCCGCCCGTCGCGTCATCCGACCGATCGTCGGCAATCCCCTGGAACGCACGCACCGGCGTCAGTACCAGCAGGTCGCCGGGGAACTCCGAAGATGCGCGTGCCAGCTCGTCGTAGGTGCCGACCGCCAGTGTGTCGACGCCTAGGCGGGTGGCCTCGCGGGCCAGCCTGGCCAGACCGAATCCGTACCCGTTGCCCTTGGCGACCGGGACGATCCGTGGGTACGCGAGGAGCGAGGCGGCGTGATGGGCCCGCCAGCGTTCGGTGTCGACGTACAACGTGAGAGCCATGGGACCGTCCTCGCATCCACGCGGGCTAACCGCGTCGACGCATGTAGAGATCGAAGGCGCTGTAGAGCAGTCGGGAGATCGGGAGGTCCCACTCGCCGACGTACTCCACCGCCTCGCCCCCGGTGCCGACCTTGAACTGCAGCAACCCGAAGTGCGGATCGTCCTCGTCGAGGGTGTCGGTGATCCCGCGCAGGTCGTAGACGGTCGCGCCGGCGGCGAGGGCGTCGCGCATCATCTGCCACTGGATCGCGTTGGAGCCGCGGACGTCCCGCTTGTGCGTCGACGAGGCACCGTTGGAGTACCACACGTGACTGCCCATGCGCACCCAGGTGGTGGCCGCCACCAGGTCGCCCTCGTGGTGGGCGAGGTAGAGCCGGATCCGATCGGGTTCCTCGTTGCCCAGGGCGCGGAACATCGTCGAGAAGTACGCCAGCGGGCGGGGGTTGAAGTGGTCGCGCCGCGCGGTCTCGACGTACAGCTCATGGAAGGCGGGCAGGTCGTCCGCCGTACCCCTGGTGACGACCACGCCGGCCTTGGCCGCCTTCTTGATGTTGCGGCGCCAGAGCTGGTTCATCCCCTTGAGCAGGCTGTCCTCGTCGCGACCGTCCAGCGGGACCCAGAAGACGTGGCGCGGCTGGCCGGCGGCGAAGCCGGTGGCGTTGTCGGCGGGTGGCCGCCAGCCGAGCGCCCGGAGCTGGTCGGCGACAGCGGAGGCCGCGTGGTCGGTGTGGTCGGCCGGGATGTCCCCCAGCGTGCGGGTCGCGCCCTCGGCGAGAGCGGCCTTGACAGTCGCCGCGGTCCAGCGCCTCGTCACCACCGGAGGGCCCATCCGGATCCCAAACGCTCCCTGTGTCGTGACGTGCTCGGTGAGTGGCGTCAGCCACCGGCCGAGGTCGGGATCCGACCAGTCGATGACAGGACCCTCAGGAAGGTACGCGAGCGAGCGGCGCATCTTTGGCAGCCGGCGGTAGAGGACAAGTCCGGCACCGATCACCTTCTCGCCGCCGTCGGCATCGTCGAGCCAGCCGACGGACTCAGCTCGCCACTCCCGCTTCACCTCCCCCCAGCCGGGGGTCTGCAGGAAGCTCGCCGAGTCCTTGGTGCCCAGGAAGGCCAGATGCTCCTCCGGCGCCAGGGTGCGTACACGCAATGCCACGCACGCGAGGCTACCGGTCATGGCCGAGCTTCGCCGCCAAGTGGCCAGGCTGTCAGGTGGAGTCGAGGTGGTCGCGCACCCAGGCGATGTCGGCGCCCTGCTCTTCGGCGCCGCCGGGCGTCTCCACGATCACCGGCGCTGCCGCGGACCGGACCACCGTCAGGAGGTCGTCGGCGGCGACCTTGCCCGACCCGAGGTTGGCGTGCCGGTCACGACCGGAGTCGAATCCGTCCTGGGAGTCGTTGAGGTGTACGAGGTCGACCCGGCCGGTGATCGCCTTCACCCGTTCGACGACGGTGGTGAGTTCCTCGCCGCCGGCGTGGAAGTGGCAGGTGTCGAGGCAGAACCCGATCCTGTCGCCGCCCTTGGCGGTGCCGATCGCGTCCCAGAGCCGCGCGATCCGGTCGAGCCGCCGCGCCATCGCGTTGTCGCCGCCGGCGGTGTTCTCGATCAGCACCTGACAGCGCTGCTCGAGCCGGTCGACCGCCTTGCGCCAGTTGTCGAACCCGATCTCCGGGTCGTCGTCGGCGAGCACGTGACCCGCATGCACGATCAGTGCCTTGGCATCCACCTCGGCCGCCGCGTCGACGAACTGTTGGAGCAGCTTCCGGGACGGGATCCGGATCCGGTTGTTGGTGGTCGCGACGTTGATGAGGTAGGGCGCATGGATGTAGAGGCCGAGACCTGCCTCGGCGGCCCCGGCCGCCAGCCCTGCGGCACCTGCCGCGTACGCGACCTTCGGCCCTTTGTAACTCTGCGGATCGCCGAGGAAGAACTGCACGATGTCCGCGGAGCGGGCGTGGGCTTCGGCGATGGGGTCTTCCTGATCGACGTGGGCGCCGATGGGCACGCTGGTCATGTCCCGAACCCTACGAGGTGCCACCGACAGCTCATGCGGGCCCTCGCGGGACGTCACCGCACGGATCACCCGTACAGGCCCGTACCGACCCGAACGGGGCGCGACACGGCGGCCGGCCGGTCGGCATCCGGCCTCCCCGTCGTGGCTGGTAACCTTTGCGCTCGGTCTGGCGTACGAAAGCACGTCCCCATGACGCGCCATCTGCCCGTCGCCAGCCTGACGCAAGCCCTCCTGCCACGGAGAGACCGTGGCCGCCCTTAGTCCAGAGGAGGTGGAGTTCCGCATGCGTCGCTACGAAGTCATCGTGATCCTCGACGCCGATCTCGAGGAACGCACCGTCGGCCCGTCCCTCGACCAGTACCTCACGCTCGTCCGACAGGGCGGCGGTTCGGTCGAGAAGGTCGACGTGTGGGGCCGACGCCGCTTGGCGTACGCCATCAACAAGAAGTCCGAAGGCATCTACGCGGTCCTCGACCTGTCGTGTGAGCCTGCGGTCGTTCAGGAGCTCGACCGTCAGCTCGGGCTGAACGAGTCGGTGCTGCGGACTAAAGTCATCCGCCCCGACGCCCGCTGATAGGAGACGCTCATGGCAGGCGACACGATCATCACCCTCGTCGGCAACCTGGTCGACGACCCAGAGCTGCGGTTCACCCCGTCCGGTGCCGCGGTGTCCAACTTCCGGCTCGCGTCCACACCACGCACCTACGACCGGCAGAGCGGCGAGTGGAAGGACGGCGAGACGCTGTTCCTCACCTGCAACGTGTGGCGGCAGGCGGCGGAGAACGTCGCCGAGTCGCTGCAGCGCGGCATGCGCGTGGTGGTGCAGGGCCGGCTGAAGCAGCGGTCGTACGAAACCCGCGAGGGCGAGAAGCGCACCGTCTACGAGGTCGAGGTCGACGAGGTGGGCCCGAGCCTGCGCAACGCGACGGCGAAGGTCACCAAGACGACCCGTTCCCAGGGCGGATTCGGCGGCAACGACCCGTGGCAGACCTCGCAGGGTGGCGGCTCCGGTGGCGCCCAGTCCGGTGGCGGTCAGTCCGGCGGCGATCCGTGGGGCGGCGGCCAGGGTGGTCAAGGCGGCCAGAGCGCCGGCGCTGCCCAAGGTGCCGCGGGTGGCCAGCAAGGTGGGTCCTTCGACGAGCCACCGTTCTGACCGGATGGACCTGGCACCGAGCGTGCCGGCGGTCGCTTCGTACCCGTTCATCACTGACCATTCCCGCACCGTGCCGTACGTGACCTGACCTGACGTCAGCCCACCGGCCCGGCACCACGAGCGGGGCTCTCGAGGAGGAGCACCACGATGGCCAAACCACCGATTCGCAAGCCCAAGAAGAAGGTCTGTGTCTTCTGCAAGGAGAAGATCTCCTATGTGGACTACAAGGACACGACCCTGTTGCGCAAGTTCATCTCCGACCGCGGCAAGATCCGCGCGCGGCGGGTGACCGGCAACTGCACCCAGCACCAGCGCGACGTCGCCGTGGCGATCAAGAACTCTCGCGAGGTCGCCCTGCTGCCCTACACCAGCACGGCACGCTGAGGGAGGCCGCACACATGAAGCTCATCCTCACCCAGGAAATGTCGGGACTCGGGGCGCCCGGCGACATCGTCGAGGTCAAGGACGGCTACGGCCGCAACTACCTCATGCCGCGTCGGCTCGCCATTCGGTGGACCCGGGGCGGCGAGAAGCAGGTCGCGTCGATCCGCAAGGCGCGTGACGTCCGTGAGATTCGCGATCTCGGCCAGGCGCAGTCGGTCAAGGGTCAGATCGAGAGTCTGGACGTCCGGCTCACGGCCCGGTCGGGCGCCAGCGGACGGCTCTTCGGCGCCGTGACCGTCGGCGACATCGTGAGCGCGGTCAAGGACGCCGGCGGGCCCAACATCGACAAGCGCCGGATCGAGATCACGACGCCGATCAAGTCGATCGGCAGCCACCAGGTGTCCGTACGCCTGCACACCGAGCTCAGCGCGACCCTGTCGCTGGAGGTCGTCTCCGCCGCCTGATCCCTGCCGCGCGAGCTCTGCCGCCTGAACCTCTGCCACCTGACGTCCAGACGGCGGAGTTCGGCGGGCGGTCACGCCCAGGTGCCGCGCGTGTTCAGGTGCGGGAACGGCTCGTCGGGAACCGGCTGGCCAAGAAACTCGCACAGGGGTCCCCAGCCCTGGTCGACGCGGTGGACGAGGAGCCGTTCGGGCGCGATGGTCGCTCGGACGGCTTCGTTGTGGCGCCGGAACGTGTCGATCAGGTGCCCGCGGTCGTGCGGTTCGCCGCCGAAGCTGCGTTCGACGATGACCCGCCGTGCCATCACGTTCCACGCACCGGTCGGGTCGTCGGCCCACCCGTGCGCGACCGGGCGGTAGATCGTGCCGCTGTAACTGTCGAACCACTCCGCTGCGTCACGCACGCTCAGGAGGACCTTCGCGTCTGGGTAGGCGTCAGCGAGTTCCCGCCAGAAGGCACAGCCCGGCCAGTCGAGGGTCGCGGTGTAGTCGGCATAGATCCGCCGCCACTCGAAGTCGGGATCGTCCGCCGCCTCGACGAAGAGTTGGGCCTGCTCCGGGTGGGCGAACACCTCACTCATGTGGTGCGGGGTATAGCCGAGGATGGCGAGCGCGGAGCGCACGGACACCGTTCCGGTCCGCCCCCACCCTGCCCCGATGAGCCGTAGTGACATCGCGCCAGCATAGGCCGCCTTGTGGTGCCTACGGAGGTGCCGGTGACCGACCACGGGCCGGAAGGTATGGAGTGCTCGTGGGTCACGAAGTGCTGACCGGGTCGCCCGCCTGGCCGGTCGCCGGGACACCGGCTCGGCGTAGTTCGGCGATCTCGGCCCGCAGGGCGCGGACCTCCTCGAGCAGTACCCGGTCGCGTTCCTGCGCCGCGGCGTCCTGCTCGGCCTCCTCGGCGGCGCGTTCGGCGGCGACCTCTCCCTCCATGGCGCTCACCACGACGGCGATGAACAGGTTCAGGACGGCGAAGCTCGAGATCAGGATGTAGATGACGAAGAAGATCCACGCCAGCGGCACCTCGGCCATCAGCTCGCGGGCGATGTCGGGCCAGGCTTCGCCGGTCATCACCTGGAAGAGCGTGAAGAGGGTCGTGCCGAAGTCGCCGAAGTACGCCGGCATGACGCCGCCGAACAGCTTGGTGGCGATGACGGCGGCGACGTAGAGGATGAGCGCCAGCAGCGCGCCGGTGGACGCCATGCCCGGCATCGCGGCAAGCAGGCCGGACACCACCCGGCGCATCGAACGCACCTGCGAGATCAGCCGGAGCACCCGGAGCACCCGCAGGGCCCGGACCACCGCGAAGGGACCCGAGGCGGGGATCAGCGCGATCGCGACCACGGTGATGTCGAAGATGCTCCACGGGTCGCGGAAGAACCTCCTGCCGTGGGCGTAGAGCCGCAGCACGATCTCCACGACGAAGAACGCCAACGCGGCGCGATCGACCAAGTGCAGTGTGTCGCCGGCCGCCTCGACGATGCGTGGTGAGGTCTCGAGGCCGAGCGTGACCGCGTTGACCACGATCACGGCTGTGACGCACCGCTGGAACCAGGCGTGGTCGACAAGGTTCCGGACCTGCTCACGAGCCACGTACGTACTCCCTCATCGCTCAACCCGGACCACGGTCGCCGGAGGTGGACCGCGGCGCGTGAGCCCACTCGCCGCCGAACCAGGGCGCAGGTGGGAGGGTAACGAACCAACGGCGCCATGAACGCATAGTCAGGGCCGCGCTGCGTTCGGTACATGACGCTTGCCGTCCACGTTCGGACCCGGTCCCGTCCGCGCGTAGTTTCCCGTGCTCCCCGGCGTCACCGGGCACCGG
>JBOHED010000480.1:0-25091 GCA_050700915.1 Actinopolymorphaceae bacterium
CGCTCGCCGGGGTCGGCCAGGCCGATCCGGACCAGGATCCTTCGCGGTGTGAGTCGCCAGCTGATCGCATCCACCGGCTTCTGACCGGTGTTGTCGCTGGTCAGCTCCAGCCACCACAGGGCCGACGCGAGTAGCGGCATGCCCAGCCGGACCGGCACCTCGACCGCGCTGTCGGCGTTCATCGCGGCGACCACGCCGGCGCAGCCGGCGATCACCCACACCGCGGTGCCGTGCGCACCGGGATGCTGCCCGTTGTCCTTGCGGCGGCGGGCCCGGATCGCCTCTGAGGTCATCGCCGCCTCTGCCGCGGCGAACAGGCCGACCGCCTGCCACACCGACAAGCCCAGGCCTTCGCGGGCGACTTCCCACATGCCCTCGGCCGAGAACGCGGTCGCGATCACCACCGCGGTCCAGGTGGCGACATCAGCCAGCCGGTCCCGCCGAGCAGCCCGCCAAACGCCCACAGTGATCGTCGCCACCACCAGGCCGGCGGTGACGAGCAGCACGTCCGCCTGGTGCATGTCCAGCCAGGCGGCCAGGTCGCCAACTACTGCCAGGATCGCCTCAGTCATCGGGGTCGACCTCCCGCTGCCGGCTCCGTCGGGTCTTTGGCCGCGATACCGCCGCCGTTGCGAGTTGTTCGTGTGTGGGCGCCGGAGGGGCCTCGCCCCGACGCATGGCCCACCAGGCGGCGATCTGCTCGTGCGCCTCACCCACCGGTGGCCTCACCGCGTTGTGGTGGCGGGTGCCGCCGGGCAGGTGGTTGTCGAGTGAGCATGTCCCTGCGCTGGCTTTGATCCGGCGGACCACACCGGGTCGTTGCCGGTCGTGCCAGTCCCCTGGCAGGTGTGGCCGGAACTGCTCGGCGTCGGTGTAGGCGTACTGCCAGGCGTGGTGCAGCCACACCAGCTCCTCGACCACATCCGGGTGCCACAGCCAGCACTCCGGCAGCGAGGCCGCGGCGTCGGCGTATCGCAGGTACACCTGCTCCATCCAGCCCAGCAGATCGGTCAGCACCATCTCGGCGTCCGGACCGCCGGCGGGCAGCGTCAGCCACGACGGCGTACCTTCCGACGGACTCGTCTGTGCCGCTGCCGCGGCAGCGGTGGACAGGCGGGCGAACATCTCGCTCAGTTCGTCCATCCGCCGCGGCAGATCCTGCAGCTTCTTCACCGCCCGGGAGAGTCCTTCGACCTCGCGGGCCAGGCCGGCAACGGCGGCTGCGGTGTTCTCTGGCTGGTCTGGGCTCATGAGGTTCCCCCTTTCTGGTACTTGGCGATGAGCTCGGTGGCGGTCTGCCGCGCTTGTCTCAGCGCTGTTCTGCGGTCGGTGGCGTAGCCGGCTTCTGCCGACCACAGGTCCAGCTCGTCGGCGGCCATCTCCTCGGTGACCTTCAGGAACACCGCCAGCGCCCACATCGCGATCCCAAGGTCATAAAGCGCGGCCGCGGCCTGGCTGTACGGTTCGGTGCCGTACGGTTCGGTGCCGTACGGTTCGGTGCCGGTCATGCGACCTCCCCCTCATTACGGTCCGGGCCGTCGCCGTCGAGCGGTGGTGTTGGGGGTTTGACCAGCCGCAGGCCCTTCTGCTCCGGGCTGTTCGCGGCCGTCTTGGCGTCGGTGCGGCGGTGTCGGCGTACGTCGCGTCGGCTCCACGCCATCTGCACCCGCCCGATCGCGGCGGGCATGCCGCGGCGGATGATCAGCACCCGTTTCGCCGGGAGTTGGGAGATCTGCGCCGGGGACAGGACCGGTACCCGGCGGTGGCCGATGCTGGTGACCTTGCCGTCGGTGTCGTAGCTGGGGACTTCCTCGTCGCGTTCGCCGGCGAGTGTGGAATACGCAGCCAGGTCGTCTGAGTCGCGGGTGCCGCCGTAGATCAGGACGGTTGCGGCGTTGTTCAGGATTGCCGCCGCGCCGGTGTCGCCCCACCGTTGCCGCAGCTGTGCACGGGACTGAACGGCGATGTGGATCGTCACACCCCGTCCGCCCATGTCGGCGGTCCAGTTGTCCAGCGGGATCGGGCAGATCAGTGCCGCCTCGTCCAGCGCCAACGTCAACGGTGGATCCAGCCGGCCTGCCGGCTGGTCGGCGGCGATCCGGCGTGCCTCGCGGGCGATGTAGCCGGTCAACGCCGTCACCAACGGCGCCACCTGCGCATCCTCTGCACCCAGCATGAACACCGTCCCCCGCCGCTGCAGGAGTGCCGCGACATCGAACGACGTGCCGCTGACGGCGGGTTCGGTCGCAGCGGCAGCCGTGGTGTCGGTGAGCCAGCCCAGGGCGGGCATGATCGTGGCGCAGATCGACGACCGGGTATTGACGTTGGTGTTCAGGAACTGCAGGGCGTCGGACTCATACGACGGCTCCGGCGAGCGTCGCAGCAGCCGCTGCACCTCCGCGGCCGCCTCGTCCGGGTCGGCGATCCACGCGAGCACGTCCCGCATCGACGCCTCCCCCAACGCGGCGGCATGCATCAACGCGGCCAGCACCCGGCGGGCCTGAGACGACCAGAACGCCCGGTCCCCGCCATTGCCAGGGGCGGACACCCCGGCGAGTAGGTCGGTCGCCCGCGCGGTCGCGGTCGACGGTGCCGCGCAGCCGGACAGCGGGTCGAAGATGACCGTCGAGGCCAATCCACCGAGCCCGGACGGGTTGAACACCTCCACCGGCCCCACCTTCGACCGCAGGCCTGCGGTGAGCTCGATCAGGTCGGTCCGGGTCGAGGTGGCGATCACCGCACCCGGCGCATCCAGGATCCGACACGCCAACTCCCCGGTCTTGCCGGTCCGTGGGCCACCGATCCGCAGCGTCACATCCTCGACCGCCGACCACACACCCAGCAGGCCGACCCGGGCGATCCGCGTCGCGTACGCCCTGGTCGACACCAACAACCGCTCAAGGACATTCCGCCGCGCCAGGCTCGGCCGCAACACCCGAGCTCTGCGCCGCATCGCCAGCCACGAGGCGACCCGAAGGATCGTCCATGCCGAGGCCACCCCGTCATTCCTGCGCGACCGCCCCGACCACCGCCGCACCTGCCCCGCCGACCCCGTACGACGAACCAGCCACACCACCATCGGCGCCACGAAGGTCACTACACCGGCAAGTAGCAGCCATGGCCACCACTCGCGGCCCGGAGTGTCGGCCGGCATCAGATGCATCAGCCAGCCCAGCCCGGCCGTCGCTGCGCCTGCGGCCAAGACCTTGGGGACGGCGTTCCGAACCGTCTGTGCCGTGCTCATCGGTCCACCCCCCGCCAGGCGGTCATCAGGCCGGAAAGGACCTGTGCCGCCTGCTGGTTGATCGCCCGGCACAGCTCGGCGACGACCTGCTTCGCCAGGGCCACGTCGACCGGGCATGCACACTCCGGCGCAGGTAGATCCAGACGGTGAAGCAGGGGAAGCCTGATCCGGGCAGTGAACAATAGTGCCGAGCGGTCGTCGGCAGGCTCGGCATACGGGCCCGGGTCCTGAGCCCACGACATTGCCCGGTCCCAGTCCCGCACATCACTGCCGCCCAGATCCCTGGGCGTCAGTCGTGATGGCCAGGGCAGCCGAACCTCAAGGTCGGCCACCAGCAGCTCGAAATCGTCCTCGCTGCCGCGGCACGCGACGTCGAACACCGGGGAGCTCAGCCGTACGTAGCTTGGGCTCATGATCGGGGAGTTCGCGATCTGCCACGCCAGGGCGGCGAATGACACCGCGTCGAGCGGGCGGCCGTCGTCGATGAACAGGTGTGTCCGGGACCGCAGGTATGCGCCGTAGCGGCTCTGCCGGTCCGAGGCGTAGTCCCGGTCGTACGCCTCATCGACGTATGCGAGGTCCTCTGTGGCGCTCATGCAGCACCACCCCGCACTGACGGTGCCGTGGTGGCGGTCCGCCACGTCTCTGCCAGCTCTACGACATCGACTCGGCCGCTGCCGGCGGAGGCGGCGTCGAGGATCTGCTCTACGGCCTTCGCAGGAATCACATACCGGCCCTGGTCACCACCGGTCCGCATCCTCACGGCTGGGAAGGCGTCGGCGCGGATGAGCCGGTACAGGTGCTCCTGCGAGACGCTCAGCAGGGCTGCGGCCTCGGGCACCGAGTACGTCGGAACCCCTGCAGCGCGCTTCCGTAACGCGTTCTGCAGGGCCAGGTCTCGCACCTTTACCCGCAGCTGCGTCCGGCCCGAGGCGCCGAGGGCTGGGTTGGTAGGGACGTGGTTGCAGTTAGGCTGGGACATGCCACTCCGCTCCATTCATGGGGTGGGGTTGGAAGGCACGGGGGCGGCGGGTATCCCCGCGAAGGTTTCCTGCGCCGCCCCCGCGCCGCTTGTGGGCGCGATCTTGCGCGGTTAGTCGGTCTCGACCGGCGTGTAGACGTGCCAGAGATGGTTTCCGGTTTGGAAGAAGACGCGGCCCTGCTTGGGCTCGTCGAGCTTGAGAAGCCGCGCAAGTCGCTCGACGGTGCTGCGGCGAGCCGGCTCGGTCGCGCCGCGTTCAACGACCAGGACGTCGATTTGGCTGCGGTCTGATGCCAGGTACACCTGCAGCTCGGGCAGCTCCTCCCGGTGCTCGCGGACCAGCACCGAGACCCTGGACAGGGCCTCGATCAGCAGACCATGGCTGGCGCTTGTGGTGATCGTCATCGGATAGTCTCCGTTCGTGGTGGTGGCCCGACCGGGCTCTGTCGAAAGGGGGCCGGTTGCCGGGGCCGCTGCCGTTACCTGGGTGCGGGGAAGTTGGCCGCGGTCCAGCCGCCCTTCGGTGCCTGCAGGCGGGACAGGCCACGTCCGTCCCGGTAGGCGTTCCAGGCGACGAAGATGTAGCGGAGCGCGTCGTCGCCATTGACCCGGCCACGAGCCGAACCCAGGTCGTTCAGCCGCTTGGCCAATGCACGTGCCGGCGACGTGGAGGTCAGCCCGATTCCTTCGATCAGCTGCGTGACGAAGAACTGGTCGGCCTGTTCGCGATCGCACTCGGCGCAGATGTAGTACGCCGTCCCGATCACCGACGGTGCACACGACAGGTACTTCTGCGCCTTCACCGACACCCCGACCGCCTCCCGCACCTCCGGGTATGCCTCCAGGAACTCCCGCATCTCACCCTGGGTCGGGTTCACCCGACCGCTGTCGACATGCCGGGAGCCGGCGGTGTAGGCCACCAACCGCCGCAGAATCGCCGCCAGCATGCCGGTGTTGTACTCACCGGCCAGACCGAGCTGGTCCCGCATCTGTCGGACACCGGGACGGTCCATCGTGTCCTGAGCATCCGGCGCCAAGTTGTAGACCACCAGGACCCGGATGGACACACCCGACTTGAGCACCGCTGCGCAGCGGTGCTGTCCGTCGAGCATGACGCCGTTGTGGTCGAACCGGATCGCGTCGCCGTTGAACTCCCAGCGGCCAGCAGTCATGTCCCGGGCGTACTGCTCGACCCGTCCCGGGCGCAGGTTCCGGTTGTGGGTGTTGCGTTCCATCCACTTACGCGCCAGTTCCGGGTTCAGCGTGAGGATCTGGCACGACTCGTCTTGCGTGGCCCTGGTTTGGCGTGCAAGCATGGCGGTGCTCATTCAGTCTGCTCCTTGAGTAGATCCGCCAGTCGCTGCAACGACTGGATAGCTGAGTCGAGGTCACGCGCCCAACGCGTGGCCTCTTCCTTTCTCTGCTTGAAGTGCTCCCTCTTCAACTCCTCCGCCGCGAACGCAGCATCGGTCGCGCTCAACACGATCGTCGACATCACGGCAACCACGTTGGTCCGCGACTTCCGAGCCGAAGAGTGACGATCAGACTCCTCCCTCACGTCCGCCTTCTTGTTCTGCTCCGCCCGCGCCCCTGCCTTCGGTCGCACGACGTACTCCTTACCGTCCCGGCCAGTAACTGACCGAGCAGTCTCAGGTGCCAACTTGTCGGCACCTGACTTGACGTCCTTCCGGACCGTCTCGTCACTGACCCCGGCCACCGGTGCGATCGCCCGAGTTGACATGCCCAAATCGGCGAGTCGGACGACAAGTTCCTGACGGTCCTGCTTCCTCAGTCGAAGGGGCGCCTGGCCGAACTCCTTCTCCGCGTAGTCCGTCCACGACCGGTAACCCAGGGCGAGGTATACGTCGCTGTCCCGCGCCTCCTCGACCAACCTCACCAACACGTCAACCTGCTCCTGCACCGACACCAGAACAGCGCGGATCCGCTCCGTAAGTCGACGTGCGGCTGACTCGTCGAATTGCACTGTCGCCAGGCCCGTCATCACCGAGGACTCCTTCGACTACTTGGGCTCCAGTCCGTGTGATTCACCCGAGACATCGGAGCCATCTACCGACAACCCCTATGGTCTGCTGCAAATCAGGCAGTGGAGCGTGACGCTTTGTCACACGTTGCAGCTACAGCCATAATACGAGTTCAGTTCGTATTATGGCAACATCTGCTGTCGTCGACATGCAGTGCAGTGCAGGGAAGTTAGCCCCAGTTGCCGCGGCCTGGCCGCCTGGAGTGCCACTCAATGATGGTTTGTGGGCGCCACAGCTGCGTGCGCCCGATCTTTTCGTCTGGGGCGGGCATCTGGCCACGCATGCGATAGGTACTCACCGTCGACGCGCGGACGCCGAGATACGCTGCCACGTCGGCAGAAGTCCACCACTCGAGGTCGGGGCTCGGCTTCCCCTCGGAACTGGTCATGGTGCGATGCACCCTTACCGCTGACTCGTCGGCGTCGATCTGGCCAACCACGCATCGCCCACAATCATGTCGAGATTGGAGCGGCGCGGCTTCCAGCCAAGCTCCGCCATGGCGAGGGCGGGGTTACACACCAGAGCCTCAGGCTCGGCCGCGGGCGGTAGATGCACAACCTTGATCTTCCCGCCGGTTACGCGCATCGCGGCCCTGACAACATCCGTCACGCTCGTGCCTACGCCACTGCCGATGTTGTACCGCCGCATGGATCCCGTCGAAGGGGTGCGCTCAAGAGCGGACACGAACGCAGCGGCGGCATCGTCCACGTGCAGGTAGTCCCGCACGGCGCTGCCGTCGCCATTGACGTCGAGCGCCTCCTGTTCGCCAGCCGCGACGGCCAGCACCCTTGGGATGATCCTCGTCGGATCCGGGTCGGCCCCTCCGGCCGCATTGAAGAGGCGAATCACGACTGCCCCCAGCCTGTTAGAGCGCGCTTGCCACTCGACGGCGGTCTCAGCCGCAGCTTTACTCGCTGCATAGGGATGGGGTGGATCATTGGGTAAGTCCTCGGACATGGGCTGTTGGTCTGGCGCTCCATAAACAGCTGCGGTCGATGCGAACACCAGCCGACTGACACCTGCCGTCTCGGCAGCCGCCAGAACCGCGAGGGTACCGCCGACGTTTACCTGGAAGTACCGCATCGGCTGTGCCCATGACTCACGAGCGCGTGTCAGGCCAGCCAGGTGACAAACCGAGTCCACGCCGTACATCGCCTCAGCCAGGGACGCAGGATCCTGGAGGTCACCATGCCGGACCTCGCCGGCACCAGACAGTTCGGGCCGCCGCGTGCGCACCATAGCTACCGGGTCATGTCCCGAGGAACGCAGCGAACTCAATACGGCGCGGCCGATGTATCCAGTCGCGCCCGTGACAAGCACCCTCACGTGAGCTCTCCCTTTAGTCGGCCAGAACCTGACGCCGATGTTTCCACGTCAGCGCGATGCAGGCTGCGGCGGCACAGGCCAGAGGCTCCTCCTTGAGTGATTTATGGATGTTTGGTGCATTCCATGCGATCCCCACAGAGCCGCGATCGGATGGGAACATGTCACCCTCCGCGTTAGTCGCCACCATGCCGGCGAATGCCGAGTCGAAGACGTCCGCATCGATCACGACGGTTGTGAGGATCTCGCCCGCTGGCGCCAGGGGATCGAATCCCATGCCGAGAAACCAAGGGCGTACCTTGCCTTCACGACGACCGTGGTTCAAGGCCCGGAAGGGCTCCGAGCCGTCGTAGTCGATCGGGGCGCCACTGCTGCCGTCGTGCTCCGGCGCTCCCAGCAACTCCTCGGAGTATTCCCGCAGAATGTTTCGCCAAGGGTCGAAGTCGCCAGCCATGTTCCAGGGCGCGATTCCGGAGGGCTGGAACACGCCCGCCGGTACGACATGAGACTGACCGGCCGCGATAGTGACTTTCGACGTGCCGCGGCGGTGCAGGAAGAACGAGTCGCCCTCTCTTGCTCGCCGGATCGTGAGGGTGTTGATGCTCGGCAGCACGGGCCGACGTGCCAGGTCGAACAGATCACCAACGTGTGCCCGAAATGGCAGTTCGCCCATGGACAGCTGTCCGTCGACCCCGGTACGCCTCAACCACGCCCCCGCGGTCTCATGCGCCAGGACTTCACACACGTCCACCATGTCGAAGTAGGTGGTATAGCCAAATGCCATGTGAGCACTGGGCGCCGCCAAGTCCAGCGACAGGAGCCGATACGACCCTCGGTTCTCGAACAGCGCTGGCGCTGCGATTGCTCGTATGGCCTGGCTGTAACGACTATAGCGTGCACCCGCTGGGCTGACGGGTCGGTACAGCGCAGATTCGGGCTCGCCACCGTTGAGGATTGGCTGCGGCACGTCGGGTTCCCACGCGAGGTCGATCGCGTCAAGTGGTAACGGCACCTCTGGAAGCCAATCCGGCCTGCTGATGCACGACGTACCCTCCACTCGTACCGAGTCCCAATACAGCCCCGCGGCTACCGATGTAAGTTCGCTCCGGTGCCGATTCAGCGTCTGACGGATCAGGCGCCACTCGCTCACCTCATCGGTTTCGGCACCGGTCGCTCCATCTAGACGGACCGGCTCGGGCAACAAGCCAAACGTTTCTGGCGGTAGGTCCATCGCCTCTGCTAATCGTCGGAGCTGCGGGACGTCGTGACAGCGGCGGGCACCACTGACGTACTTCGATACAAGCGTCCGGTCGATTCCAAGGATCTTCGCCATCTGACTGTGTGTGTCGATGCCGTGCGCGCGCATGTACGCCTGAATGACCGTGCCGAGATTCAAGCCGTCCCTCGGCGCCCTGGTACGCCTGGATGACTGTCCCGCCATCTCAGACACGAGTTCCTCCTAGGCAATCACACAGTCTGCCGACTGGACGTTATGCAGACCAGCACTTGCGTTCCTCCAAGAGTAGGGAACCCTGCCGACCTGCTTCACGTCACCTCGGGCAGGATGCGGCGATCATGACCTTGGCTCGCGACTACCTCAGACCCAACCGTTCCGTCACCATGCACTGGCTTTGATCCGTGGAGACTCCGAGATGAGATCGAGGCAGGAACCTCCAACTCCGCTCCTACCTCTGGTCCTACGTCGCCGACCGTCGACAGGTTCGCCAACCTGGTACACGCTGCTCCCAGCACACTCCGGCCAGTCCTCCAGGACGCCTATCCCGACCCCCTGAGCCCCGACGACCCTCGCGACGCTTCGGCCAACGGCCGCGGCGAAAGAGGCTCGGCACCGTGAGTACGAGGGCATCAGGTTTCTGAAGCGGTCAGGCACCCGGCACGCTCACCCAGAAGGGCAGGTGTCGCCAGAGTCGTTCGCGCAATTTGCGTCAACCATCTTCTCCGACAAAGACTCAGCCGACCTGCCCCATGGATGCTCGCTCATCCGATGTGTGAATCCTTGGGCCTTCGTTGCCTTCTCGAGAGTGGTTCCACTATCCCGGGTGTACGATTCCATGAGCTCGAGCACCTTCGCCAACGCGGACAGAATCTCATTATCGTCGGGTATCCATTCGCTTCTAACAAGTGGATCTAGCCTTCCTGTTCCGGTCGCCCAGTAACCGAGGCGGCTTGCTACCACGGCAGTAAGAACATGGAACCGCAAATAGCGGCGCTGGACGGCGTTCACTTGCGCAGCCTCCGACGCGAGTGCCGACGTTACTCCTTGCAAGAGTCGAGCAACGAACGTATACAGCTCAGGAGAAACCGCAGAGTTAAAGATAGAACTGTAGCGAGCGTTATCCTTGAGTAAACTTGAGGGCTTACCTCTGGACTCATCCGGACGCCCCAGCACGATCGCTGTTAGCGCTTGACCAAGGTCCCGAATTGACACTACTGATGATGCATGCACGGAAGCGTCGCGGTAGCTCCCCTTGCGGCGATCATAAAACAACCCGTGCGCCTTGAAATACATCTCAATTCCGCGCTGCACGTCGTCAGTGGCTCTCAGCGAGGCTGAGTCGACGGCGGTCTGACTATTCGTCGCTCGGATAACGGCATCTCGACTTGCCGGCGCGTCTGTCGAGAGAATGCGCACCTGCAAAAGCTGCTGCCCAGCCGGGTCATCAGGCCGAGAGGACAAGTAGTCATGCACCACCCGCGTCGTCTGGAGTCCATTCACCACCTTTGGCTCCTTCAAGCGAAATTCCTCACCTACAAGGGTCGCCGTTTGACAGATTATGGTGACTCCATTATTCAGCCACCAGAATGGCGTCTCCCCAGCTTTCTCAAGACTTCTTCTTATATTCGTATTGACTTCGACCATACCTTGAAAGTCTCGGACATTATCGTCGAGCAATGTAGTGCGGACCCGCCCAGACTCGTCTTTGACGAAGTCAACGTAGTCAATTAGCTTGATGAGCGCGACGTGCCCGGACTCGCTCGTGAAAGACTTCTGGTACGGTAGGGAGAAATTCTGCGGTGGCCTAAGCCGCTGCCTACGCACGACATCCTGCGCCCCGATCAGAGATACCTTCACCTCACTCACACCCGGTAGGGACTCAGTAAGCACGCCACGAAGCTGCGCCAGCTTAGCATTAGTCTCGTCGGAGAGTGGATTCACATCGGTGAGTGTCGCGATGAAGACATGCATATTCAGAGTACAGCCGAATCCTGCGATCTTGCTCCATGCATTACGGGCTAGTTCGCACCGATCTCGGATCAGTTCGTTGAATTCGGTCACGACGAATGCGGGGGCACCTAGATTTAGAAGCCGCGGCAGGTTGGCTAGCAGCTTTTCCACTGCCGTCGTTCCACCACCATGCGCCTTGGTTTGTAGGACTACCACATCAAGCTGACCCTGGCCGGCGCGAATTGCAGCGGGAATCGGTCCGCCAAGGAGGTCGCTGTCCTCCTCGACAGGCTCGCCGTTGAAAATTGCGTAGATGGCGTCGATACCGCCATCCAGGGCGCCGTCTGTCAGCCCGTCTTCGACGTCCTGATCCGCCAGATCGAAGGGAGGCTTCTGCACGATGAGATGGGCTGCGTACCTGAGGAACGCCGCGCCATGCTCTGACGCCGGGAGAGGCTGGCGAAACGCATCGTAGAACTGAGCCGCGAGTGTTTCGTGTGCGTTGGCCATTGACCCTCACTTTGTAGCGCCACGGAGGTGACATGTTACCTCCGTGATCACCCGGGCGGCGGTAAATCATGGGCGGGGCTGACCTGAGGCATCTGGACCAACGACGACGGTTGCCCACGCAGACAGCCGCCCGGCCCGTAGATCGCCTCATCCATAGGCTCGAGCGCCTGCGATCGCCCGGGTATTCAGATCAACCCCGTGGGTTCCGTCGCCGTGCCGGCGGTGGCGTCGGCGTACGGCTAGCGGTGATGCCGTGGCGGTCCGGCCCGTGGAGGTGCACCGCCCTCGGCGCGCCCAGGCAGCACCAGTCAGCGGACGCGCAGCCTGACGGCGAGCCGACTTCGGGCGTCAGGCCGCAGACCGTCCACGCTTCCGTCGGCGCGTCTTGGGCTGCTCGGATTTCGCCTCAGCCTGCCCGGGCGCCGAGACTGAAACCTCCAGGCGGCCTCCCACCGCGCGGGCGTAGCGCTGCACGGTGGTGAGCTGCGGATCGGTCGCGCCGGCTTCGAGGTCGGACACTGCCGACTGAGTGGTGCCCATCGCGCGGGCGACCTGGGCCTGAGTCACGCCGCTCTCCTTGCGGAGACGGACGCAGCCGGCGAGCAGATCGGCACGGGCGTGCGCGTCCTCGTAGGCGGCCGCGAATGCCGGGTCCTGCAGCTGGTCGGCGAGGAAGGCATCGAGATCATCCTGTTGGCTTGGCACGCCGACACCTCACCTTCTGTCCGAACTTGCGCGGTTTCGGACGCGACACCTGGATCGGTCATGACCGATACTAGGGTCAGAGCGCTCGACTCCGCCAGTCGCGGAGCCTACGCTCGGCCAGCTGTCGGGAGCGCGTTGGTAGCTTGCGCGGTCTTTCTTCTGGAACACATGCAGGCTGAGCAGGATGTGGTCGTGAGCGCCCTGCCTCTGGCCTAGAGGACCCGGTAGGTGCAGCCGTCCAGGAAGATCCTCACCGCACAAAGGTCGCCGGCGATGTGCTCCTGCTCATAGGGAAAGTGGGCATTTCGCGCGACGCGTTTCATGGCCTCAACAACCGCGGCGCGGCCATGCACACCTAGCGCTGCGAGCTCCTCGCGGACGACATGCCGGCCGTTGGCAGTGCGGTAGAACCGCCACCTGATCGAGCTCACCGCGCGGGCCTGCCGCGGAGCTGTACGACGTTGGCAGCTGTCTGCTTGGTCCTTCCCGGCGGGGCTACCCTGCTGGCGAGGATGTCGGCCGCGCGTTTGTCCGACTCGGCGACCCACGCCGTATAGACCCTGAGGGTGGTCGTTCCGCCGCCACCATGGCCCAGGCGGCCGGCGACTGTGCGGACGTCGACGCCGGCTGTGATGAGCTCTGTGGCCGAATAGTGGCGGAGAGCGTGTAGATGGCTGTCGATGCCCAGCTTCTTGCACATCGCCGCGTACCGGTGGCTGATCCCGTCAGGGTCGCAGGGCCGCCGGTGGTCGAGCTGGTAGGAGAAGACGAACGCGTCGTCGCGCGGCTCGCCGCCGAGGGCGCGCACGTGATCCTCGTAACGCTCGCGGTGGACTCGTAGCAGCTGGCAGGTGTCGTCATCGAAGGCGATGCGGCGGATCTGGTGAGTCTTCGTGTCTTTCTCGATGCCGTCGACGTAGTTGCGACGGATCTCGAGCATCCCGGTGTCGAGGTGCACGTCGTGCCACCGCAGCGCGACGATCTCGCCGCGTCGGGCACCCGTGATCATGGTGAGCCAGACGAGCGTTCCCCAGCCCTCGTCCTGCTCCATCGCTGCCTCGACAAGCTTGGCGGCCTGCTTCGGTGTTGGCGGCTTCGGGGCGGGTTTCGGCTGCTTGGGCTTCTTGGTGACTTCGGCAGGGTTGTGCTGGATCCAGCCCCACCGCACCGCGGTCGAAAGTGCGCCGCTGATGATGACGTGGGTCTCGCGGATCGTTGAGGCGGCGTAGGGCTTGCAAGTGTGCGGCTTACACCGGCGGCGTGTCGAGCTGTCCTCGTCGTCGCAGTTGTGCGGCTCGGCCGTTCGGTGCTCGACGAACGGACGACCGTCGCACCGGTTTCGGCAGCGCCGTAGCTCGGCGTAGAACTCCTCGAGCACCCGGGGCGTCAGCTTCCCGACCGGGACATCACCCAGAGCAGGCTTGATGCGAGTCTCAGACGCGCGGCGGTAACCGACGAGCGTCGTCGGATCCGCCTCGTGCACCCGCAACCAGGAGTCGAGGACGTAAGCAAGCGTCGCCTTGGTGGAGGCCTGGCGCTGCTGGTCGACCTGGGCGAGCAGTCGCGTGCGGATCTTCTCGACCTGCTTCTCGTCGCGCGTCGACTCGGTGAGGTAGCTGTCCTTGCCGGTCAGCGGGTCGACGCCCGAGTAGACGAGCACCTGGTACGAGTTGCCGCGCCGACGTACGTAGCCGCGGTCGCGTCGCCTCGTGACCGCTTTCCCCGCCATGCCCCGAGTGTACTCATTGACAGGCCCATTGACAGAGCGGGCCAGCTGGGACGAAGAAACCCAGGCCAGAACCCTTCTGACCTGGGCTTTTATGTAGAGCCAGCGAGGGGACTTGAACCCCTAACCGCCCGATTACAAGTCGGGTGCGCTACCAGTTGCGCCACGCTGGCGAGGCCGGCACCCAGCCTAGCCGCCAGCGTACGCAGACCCCCGCCTGACCCGACCGACCCCGACGCCGTACACATTGCACCGCCCACCGCCGACACGGTCAGCGCGGCCTGGTGGGGCCGGTGGAGCCGCGTACGACGAGTTCCGGTCGGAAGAGGTACTCCGCCCTGGGCGCCCCATGCCCGTTGATCTCGTCGATCAGCGCCCGGACGGCGGCGAGTCCCATCGCGTGCACAGGCTGCCGCACACTCGTCAGCGGCGGATCGGTGAAGGCGATCAGCGGCGAGTCGTCGTACCCCACCACCGAGACGTCCCCCGGCACGCCGAGCCCGCGTTGACGCGCGGCCCGGATCGCGCCGAGTGCCATCAGGTCCGAGCCGCACACGACGCCGGTCACGCCCTCGTCGAAGAGCCGGACGGCCGCGGCATGCCCGCCCTCCACCGAGAACAACGACTGCTCGACGATGCCGGTCACCCCGGTCGACTGCAGCTCACGCTCCTCGAGGCAGGACCGGAAGGCGGCGAGTTTCCGCCGGGCAGGTACGTAGCGATCGGGGCCGCTGGCGAACCCGATCCGCCGGTGGCCGAGGCTCGCCAGGTGGTGGACGGCGAGTTCGGTCGCCACCGTGTCGTCGGTGGAGACGAACGGCGCCTCGACCGAATCGACGTACCCGTTGACGAACACGACCGGCAACCCGCGACCGGTCAGTTTCTGGTAGCGCGACGTGTCGGTGGAGACGTCGGCGTGCAGGCCGGACACGAAGATGATTCCGGAGACGCCCCGGTCGAGGAGCATCTCGACGTACTCGTCCTCGCCCACCCCACCCGGGGTCTGCGTACACAGCACGGGGGTGTACCCGTGCTGCCCGCACGTCGTCTCGATCACCTGGGCGAACGCCGGGAAGATCGGATTGTCGAGCTCCGGTACGACGAGACCGACCAGGCCGGCACTGCGCTGCCGGAGGCGGGTGGGGCGCTCGTAGCCGAGTACGTCGAGGGCGGTCAGGACGGCCTGGACCGTGGGTGCGCTGACGCCGGGACGACCGTTGAGTACGCGGGACACGGTGGCCTCACTGACCCCCGCCTGCGCAGCGATGTCGACGAGCCGGGCGCGCTTGCCACGCCCGGGATCCGGACCGGCGCCGGGGCCGGGTCGGCTGCTGGCGTCGCCAGGTCGGCTGCTGGCGTCAGGGCCGGGACCGGAATGCATCTGGCCGAGCCTCCCGTCAGAACTTGCAGAAAGTATTCGCAAGAATTGTGCCCCAGCCGCCGGGATCGCGGTGTTCATCGGACAAGACGTACGCCCGATTGAACCCGTTCAGGTGGGATAAATTGGGGTCCTGGGGCGCTCCGAACCGCCGACTTCTCGTGCATGATCATGGTCCGCGAGCCAAAGACCGCCACGACAACTGCCACCTGTCTGCCCGACTTCGTACCCATCCGTCCCCGGCCAGTTCCGGGCTGGTTGCACATTCGGTGGATGACAGCGCGATGAACCCCGTGTCACCATGAGCTGCCCGTGGCGCCCCCACGGCGTGGTTCCGCCCCGGCGAGCGTCGCTCGCCTAGGGCACCCCACGGCTGGGGTCGCCAGTCACCCTTTGCTCGGACCGTCCGGCACGTTCCTGCCGGTGAAGGGAAACACACCCATGGCCACAGTGACCTACGACAGCGCGAGCAGGACCTACCCAGGTTCTGACAAGCCCGCGGTCGACAAGCTCGACCTGCAGATCGAGGACGGCGAGTTCATGGTTCTCGTCGGACCCTCCGGATGTGGCAAGTCCACGTCCCTGCGGATGCTCGCCGGTCTGGAAGAGATCAACGACGGCGCCGTACGCATCGGCGAGCGCGACGTTACGCACCTTCCGCCCAAGGACCGCGACATCGCGATGGTCTTCCAGAACTACGCGCTCTACCCGCACATGAGCGTCGCCGAGAACATGGGCTTCGCGCTGAAGATGCAGGGCATCCCGAAGGACCAGCGCCTCAAGAAGGTGCGCGAGGCTGCGCAGCTGCTGGGCCTGGAGGAGTTCCTCGACCGCAAGCCGAAGGCCCTCTCCGGTGGTCAGCGGCAGCGGGTTGCGATGGGCCGTGCGATCGTCCGGGAGCCGAAGGTCTTCCTCATGGACGAGCCGCTGTCCAACCTCGACGCGAAGCTCCGTGTCTCCACGCGTACCCAGATCGCCGCTCTCCAGCGCCGGCTCGGCATCACCACGGTCTACGTCACCCACGACCAGACCGAGGCGATGACGATGGGCGACCGGGTCGCGGTGATGAAGGACGGTCTGCTCCAGCAGAACGACACCCCGCTCAACCTGTACGACAAGCCCAACAACCTGTTCGTCGCGGGCTTCATCGGCTCTCCCGCGATGAACCTGCTCGAGGGCAAGGTGACCAACACCGGGATCGACGTGGGCGCCTACACCGTTCCCCTCGAGGCGTCCTCGCGCAGCAAGCTGGGCAGTGAGACGGCGGTCACGGTCGGGATCCGTCCCGAGGCGTTCCGGATCGTGAGCGACGAGGAGAACGGCCTCACCGTCGAGGTGGCGGTCGTCGAGGAGCTCGGCGCTGACGCGTTCCTCTACGGCCTGCTCAACGGCGGCGGCGAGGAGCAGAAGGAGATCATCGCCCGGATCGACGCCCGCCGCCCGCCCGAGAAGGGCGTCAAGGTCAAGCTGGCCGCCGACCCGGAGCGGATCCACCTCTTCTCGACGGCGACGGGAGAGCGCGTCAGCTGACGACTCACCCGCGCCGCCTGGAGACGGTACGTCGTCGGGGCCCATCGGATTTCCTTCCGGTGGGCCCCGACTTTCTTTGTACGAACCGGACGTCGCATTTCGTCGACAAGCCGGTTTACTGGTGTCATGCCTCGGTTCGTCTCGGTCCCCGCCGATCCCGGCCTTCTCGCCCTGCCGTGGCACCTCCCGCTCGTCGACTGGCCTGACCAGCACCTGGTCGCCCTGCCCCGGGGTATCTCCCGGCACGTGGTGCGGTTTGTCCGGCTCGGCGGCCACGTCTACGCCGTGAAGGAGGCCGAGGAACGCTACGTCGTGGGTGAGAACCGGCTCCTCCGCGATCTCGAACGCCTGGACGTCCCCGCGGTGGAGCCGGTCGGTGTGGTGCTCGACCGGATCACCGCCGAGGGCGAGTCGCTCCAGCCGATTCTGCTGACGCGGCACCTGTCGTTTTCCCTTCCGTACCGCGCGGTCTTCTCCCGGACGCTGCGACCGGACACGGTCGTACGCCTGGTCGACGCGCTCGCGGCCCTGCTGGTCCGGCTGCACCTGGCCGGCTTCTTCTGGGGCGACTGCTCGCTGTCCAACACCTTGTTCCGGCGCGACGCGGGAGCCTTCGCCGCCTATCTCGTCGACGCCGAGACCGGCGAGTTGCACGACGAGCTGTCACCCGGCCAGCGTGCGTACGACCTCGAGCTCGCCCACACCAACATCTTCGGCGAGCTGCTCGACCTGCAGGCGGGTGGATTCCTTCCGGCGGACATCGAGCTGCTCGAGCTCGCCGACACGGTTGTACGCCGGTACGAACGCCTCTGGGAGGAGCTCACCGCACCCGAGGAGTTCGACACCGGCGAGCTCTACCGGCTCGAGCACCGGATCCAGCGCCTCAATGCGCTCGGCTTCGACGTCGCCGAACTCGACATCCATACCGACTTCGACGGCCGGCACATCCGGATCCAGCCCAAGGTTGTCGACGCGGGCCACCACAGCCGGCGGCTCCTGCGCCTCACCGGCCTCGACGTCGAGGAGAACCAGGCGCGACGGCTGCTCAACGACCTCGACGCCTTCCGCGCGGCGACCGACCAGCAGAACGAGGACGAGGAGATCGTCGCCCACCAGTGGCTGACCGAGGTGTTCGAACCGGTCGTCCGCGAGGTGCCGGGCGACCTGCGCGGCCGGCTCGAACCGGCGGAGATCTTCCACGAGGTCCTCGAACACCGGTGGTATCTCTCGGAACGGGCCGGCAGCGAGGTGCCGCTGGTCAAGGCGGCCCGTGCCTACGTGGGCGATGTCCTGCGCAACCGGCCCGACGAGCGGGAGGCTCTTCCGTCCGCCGAGGACCTCACCAGCCTCGCCGAGCTCGAGCCCTGACCTCCGCGATCGGGCCTCGGTCAGCGGCGGGTCAGCGGTGGATCCGCGTCAACGGAGGGTCCACCAGGTGGTCTGACGGAGGGCCCCGGCCCAGCTGAAGCTCAGGTGGATGTGGTCGGTGTGCGGGTTCGATCCGCCGTACCAGAGCCAGCCTGCGTTCGGGTTGTACGACCGCCACATCTTCCGGTTCCAGATGACGTACATGATGCCGAGCCGGCGAGCGAACGCATGCCGGTTGCCGTGTGCGTCGGGGCGCAGCAGCCAGTAGAGGAAGTCGTTGGCCCACTTCCGGCTCGTCGCCGACGACGCGTTGAAGGCGACGTCGAGTGCGCGGCCCTCCTTGTGTTCGTTGATGCTCGAGCTCGAGCACGCCCGGGCGATATTCCAGGACCGGTCACCGTACGTCTCCATCACGATGTTCTTCAGTGCGGCCGGTCCGAGTTTGTTGGTCGGGCTGCAGGTCGTACCTCCCTGATAGCGGGCGTACGCATCGATTCTGGCCGGGAACGACGGCGTCGGCGGAATTCGGCGGGTCCACGCCGCCGCTGTGGGCGCCGCGCTGGATGCCTGCGTGGCATGGGTTGCTGTCGTACCGAAAGCCGCGTCGGAACGGCTCACCGCGTTGGCGGTCCGGGTGGCGGCAGCCTGGTTGAGCGCGGCCGCGTCGGCCTTCGGACGTTTCAGCAGGAAGTCCGGGGTCCGACTGTCCGCGAATACCGCTTCCCACGGAAAGAGCACCGCGCCGGCCGCGGCCACCGACAGAAGGCTCCGCCTGGCCATTCTCCCGGTCTCGTTGGTATCGCCAGATCTCGCATTGTCCATGGAGCCAGCTCACCGCAGAGTTCCGCGCATCCGCTGCCGGCCGAAGGCATGTTTGGCGACACCGCATGACCCGGCGGCGCGCCCGCAGAAGCCCTGCCGGCATAGGACTATCGCTTCGCGTGGCGAGTGCGCGGCAGAATTCAGTGCGACAGGTCGCGGGCGATCACGACGCGTTGGATCTGGTTGGTCCCCTCGAAAATCTGCAGGACCTTTGCCTCGCGCATGAATCGCTCCGCGGGAAAGTCCTGCGTATATCCATAACCACCGAGGACCTGGACAGCGTCGGTGGTCACCTGCATCGCGGCGTCGGTGGCGACCAACTTGGCAATCGCTGCCTGCGTACCGTAGGCCAGTCCACGGTCCCGTCGGCGCGCGGCATCGAGATATGTCGCACGCGCACTGTGCACCGCCGCCGCCATTTCGGCCAGCAGAAACCCCAAGCCCTGAAAGGAGATGACCGGTCGGCCGAACTGTTCGCGCTCCTTCGCCCACGCTACGGCGGTGTCAAGGGCGGCTTGCGCCAGCCCGACCGCGCAGGCCGCGATACCGAGCCGGCCGCTGTCGAGCGCGGACAGTGCGATCTGCAGACCCGCGCCCTCCGGCCCGATCCGCCGGGCGGCGGGAACGCGTACAGCGTCCCAGTGGACGGTGGTGGTCGGCGACGCGGTCAGTCCCATCTTGTGTTCCGGCGCACCGAACGACAGACCCGGAACGCCCGCATCGACCACGAAACAGCTGATTCCCTTGGTGCGGTCGGCCGACGTACGCGCGAACAACGTGTAGAAGTCGGCCTCTCCACCGTGGGTGGTCCACGCCTTCGTCCCCTCGATGAGGTAGTCCGGCTCGGCGTCGGACGTGTCGGCGCCCTCGTCGAGCCCTTGGTCGCGAACCGCCCGAGCCGTCATGGCGCTCACGTCCGAGCCCGCCTGCGGCTCGGACAGGCAGTAGGCGCCCAACAGATCACCCGCCAACATGCGGGGAAGAAGCGCGGATCGCTGCTCCGCGGTCCCCGTCGCGAGCACCGGCGAGCACGCGAGCGAATGCACCGAGACCCCGACGGCGACACTGAGCCAGGCGTACGCCAGTTCCTCCAGCACCTGGAGGTAGACCTCGTACGGTTGTCTGCCGCCGCCGTACTCCTCGGGGAACGTCAACGACAACAGGCCCGAGCCACCGAGCAGCCGGAACACCTCGCGCGGGAACTTCGCCGCCGCCTCCGCGGCTGCGGCCGCCGGCGCCAGCTCCTCGGCGGCGATCTCCCGGACGAGTGCCAGCAGGTCATGTGCCTCACTGGTGGGGAGCAGGCGTTCGGTCGGCATCGGTCCTCCGCGACATGTCGACAGGTTTCCGGCGTCAGGACGCGTCGACCGCCCGGCTGCGCCGGCGCCAGAGGTGGGCGAGGCGGCCACCTGCGTACTCTGTCACGGACTCGCCGGGTCGGCAGCGAGATCGATCCGCGCACAGGCGATGCCGCGCCGCCGCCAGGTGTAGGTGGTCACGATCCCTTCGGCGTCGGCCGCCACCGCCGGGTAGGAGAACTCGCCGTCAAGGGGCGGTTGCTCGTCCTCGATGGTCGCCCGCGCCACCCAGGTGGCACCGTTGTCGTCGGAGGTGGCGGCCACCAGGGGCGTCCGCGGACCGGACGGTACCCCGACCGGATTGTGCACGCAGACCAGCCGGCCGCCGTCCACCTGCACCAGGTCCAGACCGCTGTTGTTGTTGGGCAACGGGGTCGGCGCTGCCGGGCTCCAGGTGTGTCCCCCGTCGGTCGAGTCGCTGCGACAGACCCATCCGCAGGTGCTCCGCAGCAGCATGTGGACCACACCGGGCGTGGATTCCCACAAGGTCGGCTGGATGATTCCCTTGCCCTGAAAGGTCGCATGGTCGAGGGGGACGAGGCGGCTCGCCCGCCAGCTGCGTCCCTGGTCGTACGACAGATCGGTGAACGCGTCCCAGGTGTGTTCGCACTCGACCGACGCCGGTGCCACCCAGGTACCGTCGGCGAGCACGATCGGCTTGTTCTTCACCGGACCTCGACCGCCGACGTCGCCGGGGACGAGATCCCGCGGCTCGCTCCACGAGTAGCCGTCGTCGGTGGAGCGGATGACCCTCGTGTACCACGCCGGGATCCGGTGCCCCACCTTGTAGAACAACGAGATCTCGGGCCGGTCGGGTGCGCGGAACAGCACCGGGTTCCAGTGCGGCAGACCGGCCTCGTCGGCGACCTTCACCGGGCGGGACCAGCCGCGCCCCGGCGCCCGGCGGGCGAGCCAGATCGCCACGTCGTCCGCGCCCTCCCTGCTGCCGCCGAACCACGCGGCGAGGAGACGGCGTTCACCGAGCGGAAGGACGGTCGAGGCATGACACGAGCGGAACCTCGGGTCGTCGACGACCACGAACTCACTTCTGACGTGTGCCACCCGGGAGCTCCTCAGGTCCGATATACGGTCGGCGAGGGGTCAGCGGGCGCCGCGTCGGCGGGCGACCTCGTAGAGCGCGATCCCCGTCGCGACGCCGGCGTTGAGCGACTCGGCGTCCGGACCGATCGGGATCCGCGCCAGCTGGTCGCAGGTCTCGCGGACCAGCCGCGACAGGCCGCGGCCCTCCGAACCCGCCACCAGGACGACCGGCTCGGCGAGCTCCTTGACCTCCGCCACCGTTACGTCTCCCTCGGCGGCGAGGCCCACGACCAGCAACCCTTCCTGCTGGTACGTACGCAGAGCCCGGGTGAGGTTTACCACCCTCGCCACGGGCACCCGGAGCGCGGCACCGGCCGACGCCTTCCACGCAGCTGCCGTCATCGTGGCGGACCGGCGTTCGGGGACGACCACACCGTGTGCACCGAACGCGGCCGCCGACCGCACCACCGCGCCGAGGTTGCGCGGGTCGGTGACGCCGTCGAGCGCGACCAGCAACGGCGGTCGGCCACTGTCAAGGGCGCCTTGCACGAGGTCGTCCGCATCGGCGTAGACGTACGGCGGGATCTGGACGGCGACACCCTGGTGGACCGCTCCACTGGTCAGCCGGTCGAGTTCGCCTCGGGTGACCTCGAGCAGCGGCAGGCCGAGGCTCACCGTGAGCCGGAGGATCTCGCGGACCCGGTCGTCGCGTTCGATGCGTTCGGCGATGTGGACGGTCTTCACCGGCGTACCGGCGCGGAGCGCCTCAGCGACCGGGTTGCGGCCGACGATCCACTCGGTGCGCTCGCCCGCACCCGGCCGGCCCGAACCCGGGCGGCCCGAACCGGGACGACGGGCCGGGCCCGAATCGGACCCGCGACCGGTCGCTCGTCCCGATGCCGACCCAGCACCACCGCGACCGGAGCCGCCCTTTCCCGTCGTCTTCGCTGCCTGGGCGCGCTTGAACGCCTTGTGGTACGGACGATTCTCCGCCTTGGGTGTCGGGCCCTTGCCTTCGAGCCCGCGCTTCCTCCGGCCGCCCGAGCCGGCGGTCGGATTGCCAGAGGCACGCTTGCGGACCGCGCCGCGGCGCCTGTCGTTACCGGGCACAGCAACCTCCGCGACGTCGCAACGGTGAGTTGTTGGAGGAAAGTCGGCTTCTAGACCGACGAACCTCCAACAGGTCGACGGCAGTCATGCTCACGCACCCTCCGACCGGTGACCCGCGACGCTCCACCGCGCACCGTGGGGCGTGTCGGTCACCTCGATGCCGGCGGCACGCAGCCGGTCGCGTACGGCGTCTGCGGCCGCCCAGTCCTTGCGGGACCGGGCCTGCTCGCGTTCGTCCAGAAGCGCGTGCACGAGTACGTCGGTCGCCGACCGCAACGCCTTCTCCGTCCCGCCATCGGCCCGCCAGCGCGGGTCCATCGGGTCGAGCCCCAGGACCGACAGCATGGAACGCACCTCGGCCAGGCGCGTCCGCACCGCTTCCTTGTCGTCGGCGGCAAGTGCGGTGTTGCCGTCGCGTACGGCGTTGTAGACCTCGGCAAGCGCCTGCGGGACGCCCAGGTCGTCGTTCATCGCCGCCGTGAACGGCTCCGGCAGCGCCGGTCGGTCACCGAGGGGAGCCGCACCCACCGACTCGCCGACGAACTCCACGGCATGCCGGACGAAGGTCTCCAACCGCTGGTAAGCCGTGGCAGCCTCCCGCAGGGCCTCCTCGGAGTACTCCACCATCGAGCGGTAGTGCGGCTGCGCGAGATAGAACCGCAGCTCCACCGGCCGGACCCGACGGACGACCTCCGTGACGAGCACCGAGTTGGGCAGCGACTTGCTCATCTTCTCGCCAGCCGCCGTCACCCAGGCGTTGTGCAGCCAGTAGCGGGCGAACGGGTCGCCCGCCGCCTGTGACTGCGCGCGTTCGTTCTCGTGGTGGGGAAAGACCAGATCGAGGCCGCCGCCGTGGATGTCGAACTCGGGGCCGAGGTACTTCGTCGACATCGCCGAGCACTCGATGTGCCAACCCGGCCGGCCCGGACCCCACGGGGTGTCCCAGGTCGGCTCGCCGGGCTTCGCACCCTTCCAGAGCGCGAAGTCGCGTGGGTCGCGCTTGGCGTCGACGTTCTCGGTGTCGCCGGCCGGCTGGACCTCGTCGACCCGCTGGCCCGACAGCGCGCCGTAGTCGGCGAACGACGCGACGTCGAAGAGCACGTCACCGCCGCTCGGGTAGGCGTGCCCGGCGTCGATCAGGCGCTGGATCAGCGCGACGATCTCCGGGACGTGTCCGGTCGCCCGCGGTTCCAGCGTCGCGGGGAGGCAGCCGAGCAGGTCGTACGCCTCCGAGAACGCCCGCTCGTTCCGGTAGGCGAGCTCCCACCACGGAGCCTTCTCGATCGCCGCCTTCGCGAGCACCTTGTCCTCGATATCGGTGACGTTGCGGAGATATGTGACCTCCATGCCCTGGTGCAGAAGCCAGCGGCGGAGCAGGTCGAAGTTGACGGCGAACCGCACGTGCCCGGCGTGGGGCGGGCTCTGCACGGTGGCGCCACAGACGTACATCGTGACCTTGCCGGGTTGCAGCGGCTCGAAGTCACGAATCGCACGCGTGCGCGTGTCGTACAGGCGCAGGTTCATGACGCCAGGGTACCCAGGCCACGCCTCGTGGATCATGCACGGCCGGCGGCGCTCGCCCGCCGGGAGGCTCAGGCCCGGGCGCCGAGGTTCTGCATCACCTGGCGGAGGGTGTCGCTGGACTTGCCGAGCTCCTCACCGGAGAGGGTCTCCTGGATGTCGTACGTCGAGCCGTTGTGCAACGCCAGCGCCGCTCTGAGCGGCGTCGCCCGGTGCATGGTCGCCGACGCGATCTCCTCGAACGGGATCCAGAGGCTCTCCGGCTGCGCGGCCAGCTGGGCCACCGGCCGGCTGCCGACGAGCTCTGTCAACCGCTTCTTGCCGTGGTCGGTCGACTTGGGACAGGGCGTGAAGACCAGTCCCTCGTCGGTGATGAGGAGGTCCATGCTGTCCTTGCCGACCTTGACGTTGGCCATCGCGCCGACGACGTTGGCGCCGGTGGCGTCGGCCTGGGCCTGTTGCGGCGCGGCCAGCGCGATGTCGATGCCGACCTGACGCAGCCAGGCACGAACCCGTGTCGCGCCGTTAGGCCCCGACTCCAGCGTCTCCAGGACCGCCTTGATGTCGAACTCCTCGCCGTCGGCGAACAGCAGCCGGGGCGAGCGGTCCCACCGGTGTTCGACGCGGACCATTCCGCTGCGGATCGCGGCGATGGTGAAAACCGAGACCAGCCCACCCTGCGGCGCGTTGGCCTGCACCATCAGGTCGTAGAGCTCACCGAACCGGCCCGCCTCGGCCGCGCGCAGGATCGTCTCGAACGTCTCGGGCGTACGACCGGTCACCCGCGACAGCGCCCGGAACATCCCGTCGGCCCGGCGCTGTTCGGCGGCGAGAACGCCCTGGGCGGTGTACGACGACCAGTCCAACAGCTGCCGGTCCCCGAAGTCGAGAACCGACTCCTCCAGCTCCACCATCAGGCGTTCGATGCCGGCCAGCATCCGCCAGGCCGGGCGGACGTCGGAGTGCGTACCGACCTCCGGCGCCCCCTGCAGGGCGGCGATCCGGTCCGGCGTCGACGGGTGACTGTCCCAGCGCGACGCCCGCTCCTCGAGCTCCTCACCGCGGAGCCGTGACAGCTCGTCGTGTCGGGCCTGCAGGAGCCTCGGAAAGCCGGCGAAGACACCCCGAGGAGCGATGCCGTAGTCGAGCGCCCACGTCACGTAGTTCTACAGGTAGAAGTTCCACGCCGCGAGCAGGACCGGCAGCTCCCGCAGCGCGGTCTGGATGGCGTGCCGACCGGCGAC